>CAZXAF010000382.1:0-1005 GCA_964638905.1 uncultured Dehalococcoidia bacterium | reverse complement strand
TCGACAACTGCCCCAATGATCCCGATAAGACTGAGCCTGGGGCCTGCGGCTGTGGCGTACCCGACACCGACTCCGACGGCGAGGGCATCCCCGACTGCCTCGACAACTGCCCGCTGGTGGCCAACACCGACCAGACAGACACTGACCTCGACGGCCTGGGCGACGCCTGCGACCCTGACGACGACGACGATGGCATCCTCGACGACGGCGACGCCAGCGGCATCGAGGGCGATAACCCCTGCACCACCGGCCAGACCACCAACTGCGACGACAACTGCCGCCTCGTCTACAACCCCGACCAGGCCGACTCCAACGGCGACGGCATCGGCGACGCCTGCAACCCCGACAGGGACGGCGACGGCATCGAGGACCCCCTCGACAACTGCTGGCTCACCTTCAACCCCGACCAGCTTGACTCCGACCTAGACGGCCTCGGCAACGCCTGCGACCCCGACGACGACGACGACACCACCCTCGACTTCAACGACAACTGCCCCCTCGCTCCCAACCCTGACCAGACCGACTCCGACGGCGACGGCCTAGGCGATGCCTGCGACAACTGCCCCTTCTCCCACAACCCCAACCAGGCCGACACCGACGGCGACGGCAGCGGCGACGCCTGCGACACCGACAGGGACGGCGACGGGATGCCCAATTCCTATGAGCAGGCACACTCCTGCCTCGACCCCCTCACCCCCGACTCCCTCACCAACTACGACAACGACCAGCTCATCAACTACGCCGAGATGCTTATCGCCACCAATCCCTGCCTCCCTAACCCCGAACTCGCCATCGACTCCGACGGCGACGGCTTCAGCGACGGCAAGGAGCTCTTCATGGGCACCGACCACCAGGACAGCTGCCCAGACACCGTCGGCAATCCCTACCTCTGCCCAGGACCCGATTGCGACGGCGATGACTCCTGGCCGCCGGACCTTAACGTGGACAGAAAGGTCAACATCTTGGACGTGCTGTTGTTCAAGAACGTTTTCAACAGCAAGGTGG
>CAZXAF010000381.1:0-1006 GCA_964638905.1 uncultured Dehalococcoidia bacterium | reverse complement strand
TCGGCCACCTGGAGTACGGCGACACCAACTACTTCATCGCTCGCCAGGCGGCCTTCGCCCTGGTGGGGCTGGTGCTGCTGTGGGTGCTCATGCGCTTCGATTACCACACTCTGCGGCCCCTGAGCATAGGCCTGATGGCCATCGCTCTGGCGTCCCTGCTGGCCGTCCTCCTGCCTGGCGTCGGCGTGGAGCAGAACGGAGCCAGACGCTGGCTTGCTCTCGGGCCCCTGCCGCCCATTCAGCCATCGGAGTTCGCCAAGCTGTCCATCATCGTCTACATCTCCGCCTGGCTGGCCAGCCGTAGCCACAGCGACGACATCAAGCGATTCTGGGCGGGCTTCCTGCCTTTCGTCCTGATGGTCGGCCTGGTGGCCAGCCTGGTGGTCGTCGAGCCCGACATGGGCACAACCATCATCATTGTCCTCACCACCTGCACCCTCTTCTTCGTGGCAGGAGCACCCTCCAGGCACCTTCTGCTGCTCATCATCGGAGCTGGTCTCATTAGCTGGGCGATCATTTTCCTGGCCAACTACAGACTGGACCGGATCCTCACCTTCATCTCCCCTGGAACAGACCCGGAGGGCTCCGGCTTCCAGATCCGCCAACTGCTCATCGCCCTGGGCAGCGGCGGGCCGGCCGGCCTCGGCTGGGGAGCCAGCCGCCAGAAGTTCTTCTACGTGCCCGGCTCCCACACCGACGGCGTCTTCGCCATCATCGGAGAAGAGCTGGGGTTCATCGGCGCCGTGGCGATCATTGCCCTCTTCGCTTTCTTCATCTATCGAGGCATACGGACGTCCCTTAACGCCCCCGATCCTTTCGGCGCCTACCTGGCGGTAGGCATCGTAAGCTGGATCGCCTATCAGACGCTGATCAACATAGGCGGCATCACCCGCTCCATACCCCTCACAGGGGTGCCCCTGCCCTTCGTCAGCTACGGCGGGTCATCCTTGATGGCCGTCCTGGCCGGAGTGGGCGTCCTTCTGAGCGTGTCCCGCTACGGCCGCGA
>CAZXAF010000380.1:0-1013 GCA_964638905.1 uncultured Dehalococcoidia bacterium | reverse complement strand
TCGCGAAGGGTCGGGCCATGAGTACGGCATCCAGATCACCATGGACCAGCCCGACTGGGGTGGGCTATCAGGCTGCACCTTCGAGGAGGCCCAGTCCTGGCGGAAGATGGCGGCCGATGCCACCTTCGTGACCGTGCGGGCCGATGCCACCATTGCCCTGCCGATCATCGTCAGCGCCCTGGCCGAGGGCAGCGCTCAGGCCATCCGCGACCGTCAGCGGGCGGTCATCTCCTTCGAGGGCCTGGCTGAAGCCTAGCGACAGCCGATGGCCCAGGAACGCTTCTTCCCCCCCATCAACTTCGCCGCCATCCCCGAGGAGTACGCTCGGTTCGAGGGCGCTCGCGTAGTCATCCTGCCCGTTCCCTACGAGAGCACGGCCAGCGGCCGCGCCGGCTGCCGCGAGGGGCCGCGAGCGATCATCGAGGCCTCGGAGGAAATGGAGCTGTACGACTTCGACTTGGAGCGCGAGCCCTATCGGGTGGGCATCCACACCCTGCCGGAGGTGGTGCCCCACACCGGTGACCCGCAGGCGATGGTGGAGCGGATGGCGGAGATAGTGGGCGAGCTGGTGGACGGCGGCAAGTTCGTGGCGACCCTGGGGGGCGAGCACACGCTGGCCGTGGGGGCCGTGCGAGCCCACAGGCAGCGCATGGGCAATCTCTCTGTCCTTGCCCTGGACGCCCACGCCGACCTGCGGCAGGAGTATCTGGGCACCCCCTACAACCACGCCTGCGTCCTCCGCCGTCTGTTGGACGACGGCTGCCCCCTGGTGCAGGTCGGGCTGCGCAGCGCCACCCGTGAGGAGCACGAGCTTATCCGTCAGCGGAAGCTGCCCTTCTTCTCGGTTCAGGCCTATCGGGCTCTGGCGGGCGACCCACGAGAGGTTGTGTCCCGCCTGAGCGAGAACGTCTACGTTACCATCGACCTGGACGTCCTCGATCCCTCACAGATGGCGGCGGTGGGCACCCCCGAGCCGGGGGGTCTCTTGTGGGACGAGGTGGTGGGTCTGCTGG
>CAZXAF010000379.1:0-1020 GCA_964638905.1 uncultured Dehalococcoidia bacterium | reverse complement strand
AGACGGTGACCGATTTCCTCGGGCGGCCGCCCGAGTTTCCCCATACCCTAGACCCTCGTCACCCCATCACCTTCGGCGCCTACATGAACGACCCCGACCTGATCAACAACAGGTATCAGATGAAGCTGGCGATGGACGCTGCCCGCGAAGTGATCCCCCAGGTCTTCGAGGAGTACGCTCGGATCAGCGGGCGGCACTATTCCTTCCTCGACCTGTACAGAATGGACGACGCCGAGGCAGCTGTCCTCCTCCTCAACTCGGCCGCCGAGACGGCCAAGGACGTGGCCGACCGCTTGCGCCAGCAGGGCCGGCGCGTGGGCGTGGTCAGCCTCAGTGTGTTGCGCCCCTTCCCGGCCGAGGAGTTGAGGCAGGCCCTGAGGGGCGTGAAGGCCCTGGTTATCGGCGAGAGGGGCGATGCCTATGGTGCTCAAGGCGGCCCCCTGTCCCACGAGGTGAAGTCAGCTCTCCAGGAGGACTCCCAGAATCATACCCTCTGCCTCACCCGCATTTACGGCCTGGGGGGCAAGGACTTCTACGCCGAAGACGCCGAGGAGTTCTTCAACCTCGCCCTGAAGGCGGCTGAGACGGGGAAGGTCGAGACGCCGTTCGAATACCACGGCGTCACCCCCGGCGATCCCCACAAGCCGCCAGTGCAGGTGCTACCGCCTTTCACTAAGGAGGAGGTGTCGCCCGGCCTGGTGCAGGTGAGCCGCAACGAGGAGACCGGAGAGCTCAAGGTGAAGCCTATCGCGCGCTGGCAGCTACCCGTGCAGCCCAAGCGTATCACCCCCGGCCACGGCGCTTGCCCCGGCTGCGGTATCCTTCCCGCCCTCAACCTGTTCTTCCGGGGCCTTGAGGGCGATGTCGTCATCCTCAACCACACCGGCTGCGCCGAGATCGTCACCAGCGGCTACCCCTTCAGCAACCATCGCGTGACGTATATCCACAACCTGTTTCAGAACGGAGCGGCTACCCTGTCCGGCCTGGTGGAGATGTTCCATGAACGGCAGCGTCGGGGCG
>CAZXAF010000378.1:0-1060 GCA_964638905.1 uncultured Dehalococcoidia bacterium | reverse complement strand
CGCGGGAGTCGTTGTACCGCTTGAACTCGTCGACATCCATCATCACCACGGCGAACCCGTGCTTGTACCGCTTGCAGCGGTTTATCTCCTCGTTCAGGCGCTGGTAGAAGTGGGCGTGGTCGTAGAGGCTGGTGAGGCTGTCGGTGATCGCCCTCATCTCCAGTTCGGCGTACAGCCGCTCTTGCTCCTCCTCCGCCCTCTTGCGCTCGCTGATGTCGCGGGTGACGCCCAGAAGCCCGACAGGCTTGCCGTCCTGGTCGCGCAGGAAAGTCGTTTTGACCTCGGTCCAGACGGTGGAGCCGTCCTTGCAGTTCATCTCCAGCTCCAGCGTCCGCGAGCGGAACGGGTCCTTGTGCTCCATCTTTTCCATGGCCATTTCTTCCGCCAGGGCCCCTGTGGCAACCTCAAGGGAGGCGGGAGTCAGGGTTTCTCTCACCGTTCCGCCTAGTAGTTCCTCAGGGGTGTAGCCTCGCAAGCGCTTGACGGAGGGACTCACATAGGTGTAGCGCATGCCCAGATCCATGGTCCAGATCACGTCTTCCGCGTTCTCGGCAATCAGACGGTAGCGCTCCTCACTGTCCTGTAAGGCCTCCTCCATTTGTTTGCGCTGAGTGATGTCCACAAATGAACCCATCATGCGAATAGGCTTGCCAACTTCGTCTGTAACCATGCTTGCGGAGGTCTGAACATCGAACGTTGAGCCATCTCTTCTGACAGCAATCAGTTCACCTATCCAGTTGCCCCTATGCCGTAGTGCTTTCATCATCTCCGAGGCCTTGTCTTTCGCCGGCAAGACCTCCAGACTGGGCCTTCCCAGAACCTCCGTGTCGTCATCATATCCCCACATTTTGAGGAAGGACGAGTTCACGTAGGTCAGATTGCCCTCAAGGTCGGCGAGGGCAATGGCGTTGATGGATGATTCGATGGCACTATGCTTTGTCCTCAGTTCCTCCTCTGCCCGCTTACGCTCGGTCATGTCTCTGATTATGGACTGGGTCAGGGTCCTTTCTTGGTGGCTTACCGTGCCTATGGAGATCTCGGCGGGGAAGTCGCTGCCGTC
>CAZXAF010000377.1:0-1074 GCA_964638905.1 uncultured Dehalococcoidia bacterium | reverse complement strand
GACATGGAGACGGTGGCCAGCCTGCTGGGCCGTCCCTTCTCCCTGCGAGGGCCCATCGTTCGGGGTGCCGAGCGAGGGAGGTCACTGGGCTTCCCTACCGCCAACATTGCCCTCGGCCTGGACAGGGCGCTGCCCGCCTTCGGCGTCTACGTCACCCGCGCCTATGTGGGCGGGGTGGCCTACCCGGCGGTGACCAACATCGGCCTGCGCCCCACCTTCGACGAGGACAAGCCGACCGTCGAGACCTATATCCTGGACTTTCAGGGGGAGGTGCGCGGAGAGGAGCTGCGCATCGAGCTGTTGCACCGCCTGCGGGGGGAGATGCGCTTTCCAGACGCGGACGCTCTCAAGGAGCAGATCGAAAAAGATGTCGCTGCCACCAGGGCTTACTTATCATGAGCAAGGCTAGCGTTAGGGTTCCCAAGGGCGAAGAGCTGGACTGGGTCCTCCGTCGGGCGGTGGCGGAGATCATCCCCGAGGACGAGTTCGTGGAGGGCCTGCGCTCCGGTCGTTGCCTTCGCCTGAAGATGGGCTTCGACCCCAGCGCTCCCGACCTCACCCTGGGGCACGCCGTCGGCCTGCGCAAGCTGCGCCAGCTTCAGGAGCTGGGCCATCGGGTGGTGGTCATCGTCGGCGACTGGACGGCCCGCATCGGCGATCCCAGCGGCCAATCGCAGACGCGCCCCATGCTCACCGCCGAGGAGGTCAAAGTCAACGCCGAGACCTACCTGCGCCAGTTCTTCACGGTGGTGGACAGAGAGCGCACGGAGGTCCGCTGGCAGAGCGAGTGGTTCGACAAGTTCGACCTGGAGACAGTGGTGCGCCTGGCCGGTCGCTTCACGGTGGCCCAGATGCTCCAGCGGCAGGAGTACTCTGAGCGGTTCACCGCTCACAAGCCGATCGGCCTCCACGAGTTCCTGTATCCGCTGCTCCAGGCCTACGACTCGGTGGCCGTGGAGGCCGACGTGGAGTTCGGCGGCACCGACCAGAAGTTCAACCTGCTGGTGGGCCGCGACCTGCAGGAGATGATGGGCCAGCGGCCGCAGCAGTGCTTCCTGGTGCCCCTGCTGGTGG
>CAZXAF010000376.1:0-1082 GCA_964638905.1 uncultured Dehalococcoidia bacterium | reverse complement strand
TCCTGGTGGACGACATCATCGACAGCGGCCTCACCCTCCAGCACCTGCGCGACCACCTGGCCAGCCGCCGGCCGGTCAGCCTGCGGGTCTGCGCCCTCCTGGCCCGCGAGCGAGTGCTGGCGGCAGGCACGGCCATCGACTACCTGGGCTTTCCGGTGCCCGAGGGGTTCGTGGTCGGCTACGGCATCGACTACGCCGAGCAGCATCGCGAGCTGCCGGACATCTACGTGATCGAGAATGAATAACGCAGACCTGGAGCAACTGATCGCCGTCGCCCGCGGGGACGCCCGCGGCGACCTGCTGCTGGCCAACGCTCGCATCGTCAACGTCTTCACCTCCGAGATCGAGGAGAGCGACGTCGTCCTTTGCGACGGCCGGATCGCCGGCATCGGCCAGGGGTACAAGGGGCGAGAGGTGATCGACCTCCGCGGCGCCTACCTCCTGCCCGGCTTCATCAACGGCCACACCCACGTCGAGAGCTCCATGCTCAGCCTCGGCCAGTACGCGCGGGCCGTGGCCGCTCGCGGCACCACCTCCGTCATCACCGACCTCCACGAGCTGGCCAACGTGGCCGGCCTGTGGGCCCTGCGCCGCCTGCTCAAGAGCGCCGCCCGCCTGCCCCTGGACGTATTCCTGATGGCCCCCTCCTGCGTGCCGGCCACCGACCTGGAGACGGCCGGCGCCTCCCTGGAGGCGGGCGAGATCGCCGCCGCCCTCCGCTGGCGAAACACCCTCGGCCTGGGCGAGCTGATGAACTTCCCCGGCGTCGTGTCCGCCGACCCCCACTGCCTGGACAAGATCAGCATCGCCAAAGGCAGACCCATCGATGGCCATGCCCCCGGCCTCACGGGCAAGGGCCTCAACGCCTACCTGGCCGCCGGCCCTCGCTCCGACCACGAGTCGACCAGCCTGGAGGAGGGCCGCGACAAGCTGCGCCGAGGCATGCACCTGATGATCCGCGAGGGCACCAGCGAGAAGAATCTGGAGGAACTCCTGCCCCTGGTGACCGACGACACCTACCCCCGCTGCCTGCTGGTGGTCGACGACCGCTCCTGCAAGGACCTCCTCCACGACGGCGACAT
>CAZXAF010000375.1:0-1093 GCA_964638905.1 uncultured Dehalococcoidia bacterium | reverse complement strand
GGTACTCGTCGTAGGTCTTGAGGACCCGCTTCGCCTCCACGTGCTTCTTTACGCCTCGCCGCTCCTGGCGGATCTTGTCGATGCCCTCGTCGACCTTGACCGAGTGGACATCGCAGCCATCGCCGTAGCCGACCACCATGATCTTATCGCCGGGCTTGGCTTCCTCCAGGGCCGCTACCATCAGCATCAGAGGGAAGGCAGTGCCGGTATTGCCCACCTGGCTGTAGAGGGGGTCCTGCACCTGATCGCCTTCGAATCTCATCGCTTTTGCCAGTTCGGTGTGTCTGCGAGCGTCGATGGAGTGGTAGGCAACCTTCTGGAAGTCCTTGGGGCTCAGGTTGTTCTTGGCCATGAAGGCCGATACCGCCTCTGGGATGAGCCGGAAGATCCCCTCCTCGATGACAAAGCGGTCTTCCCAGTTCCTGACGGTGCTTTCGTCGCTGGAGCGCCATATGTCCAGCATGTGGTCGGTTATGTGGTAGCTGGCCCCTACCTCAGCGACTACGCCGTCCTTGGCGACGAGCAGGGCGACAGCGCCGTCACCCATCGCTCGGTCCAGGCCGCCCTTCGGCGTCGCCATGCGGCAGTCGGAGGCGACCACCAGGACGCTGTTGGCCGTGCCTGCCCGGACGGCGTCCAGGGCCATCTTCAAGGCGGTGGTCCCCGCTCGGAGCACATCGGTCACGTCGGCGCTGCTAATGTCCCGTCGCAGGTCGAGGGCGGTGGCGATCAAGGCTGCTCCCTGCTTCTCACCGTAGGGGGCGGTGGTCGTAGCGTATAAGATGCCGTCCACCTGGGATCTGTCCATCCCTCTGAGACAGTCCATACCGGCAGCGACCGCCATAGTTATGCTGTCCTCGTCGAAGTTGGCCACTGCCTTCTCGGCGGGAAATCCCCAGCCTACCGTTTCCTTGCCCAGGCGATACTTGGGGATATAGGCTCCGTAGGATTTGATACCTATCATGACTAATTCCTTTCCAGGGGGGCCACGCTGGTTTTAGCGCGACCGCAGACGCTACGTCAAGCC
The DNA here is from genome assembly GCA_964638905.1 of uncultured Dehalococcoidia bacterium. GTDB lineage: Bacteria > Chloroflexota > Dehalococcoidia > SM23-28-2 > SM23-28-2 > SM23-28-2. The sequence goes on along the minus strand of CAZXAF010000375.1, from coordinate 66 downwards.
TAGCGCCATTCGCAGTCTAACATAAGAGAGGGCTTGGATCATGGCTCCTGAATCTGCACCGACGGG
>CAZXAF010000374.1:0-1104 GCA_964638905.1 uncultured Dehalococcoidia bacterium | reverse complement strand
AGACCTCGCTGTAGCCGTGCTTCTGGACGTGCAGGTCGAGCATCCAGGCGATGAGCGCTCGCTGGAGGTGGGCCGCTGCCCCCTTGAGCAGGTAGAAGCGGGAGCCGGAAAGCTTGACCCCCCGCTCGAAGTCGATGATGCCCAGCCGCTCGCCGAGCTCCCAGTGGGGCAGGGGCTCGAAGTCGAAGGTGCGTGGCTCGCCCTCCGTGCGGACGACGACGTTGTCCTCCTCGCCGTCGCCCAGGGGCACGTTGGCGTCGGGGATGTTGGGGAACTGGAGGAGGAGGCCGTTCAGGCGCTCCTCCACGTCTCGCAGCTCAGCTTCCAGCTCGTCGATGCGCTGGCTTACCTGCCGCATGCGCTCCAGGAGCTCATCGCGGCGGGCCACCGATTGGTTGGCCTTGTCCTTCTCTGCCTTCTGGATGGCCCGATTAAGCTGGCCTATTTCCTTGCCGGCGGCGTTGCGCTCGGCGCGCAGGTTCTCCACCTCCTGGAGGATGCGGCGCCAGTGGCTGTCGATGCCCAGGATCTCTTCCAGAGGGCCCTCTGTGTGGCGGTCGGCGAGGGCCTTGCGCACGGCGTCGGGGTTCTCGCGGATGAAGGCGAGGCTTAGCATGGCTGGCGTCGCCCTCGCTCGTCGCCGGCCAGGCGGATGGCCGCCAGGGCCAGCATGCGCACGTCGTCGTTCACCGCCGCTGAGCAGCCGGAGCCGGGCAGGTCGAGGGGTCGATTGGCGTGCAGGGCATCTTCGTCCACCCAGGTGACCACAGCCCCCTCAGGCGGGCGCAGGGCGGCGCTGTTGGCCGGGCGGCAGAAGTAGATGAAGTCCATGTGCTTGTGAGGCTCGTCCGGCTCGGGGCTGTCCTCCAGGAGAATCGTGTAGGGAGGGATGATCTGCCCCGGATAGGCGAAGGGGAAGGTCTGGCCCAGGGGCAGGACCTCCGCCTCCAGGCCGGTCTCCTCGCGGATCTCGCGCAGGACGGCGCTCACCGGATCCTCGTCCGGCTCCAGGTGGCCGCCGGGGGGCACCCACATGCGGAGGCGCTGGTGCCAGAGGAGGAGGGTCCTGTCGCCGTCGACCACAAAGCCGGTGCAGGTGAAGTG
>CAZXAF010000373.1:0-1121 GCA_964638905.1 uncultured Dehalococcoidia bacterium | reverse complement strand
CCGTACACCGTCGCCACCACCTTCCCCTTGAGCTTCCGGCCGGCCAGGGGCGTGTTCTTGCCCTTGGAGACGAACCGCTCGGGGTCCACCGTCCACTCGGCGTTCGGGTCGAGCACCAGCACGTCGCCCGGCGCGCCCTCGGCCAGGCTCCCCAGGCCGGGGACGAACCGCTCGAGGTTCAACGCCCGCACCGGGCCGATGGTCAGCTTGTAGATAACGGTCGATAAGTCCAGTTTGCCCTCGTGCACCAGCGACAGGCACAAGGCCAGCGCCGTCTCGAAGCCGCTGATGCCAAAGGCAGCGAAATCGAACTCGCACAGCTTGTCCTCGGTGGCGTGCGGCGCGTGGTCGGTGGCGATGGCATCGATGGTGCCGTCGATCAGCCCCTCGATGCAGGCCTGCACATCGGCAGTCGGCCGCAGGGGCGGGTTGACCTTAGCGTTCGTATCGTAGGCCAGGCCGCCGGGCCGCTCGACCGCCGCCAGCATCACTGCCACGTCGGTCAGGGCCAGGTGATGGGGCGCGACCTCAGCGGTCACCTGAGCGCCCCGCCGCTTGGCGGCGCGGATAAGCTCGACGCTGCCCGTCGTGCTCACGTGGGCGACGTGCAGGTGAGCGCCGGTGAGCTCGGCGAGGGCGACATTGCGGGCGACCGCCGCGTCCTCGGCGGCAGCCGGGATGCCCCGCAGGCCCAGGCGATTGGACACCCAGCCCTCGTGCATCACGCCCTCGTGTGACAGAGTCATGTCCTCGCAATGCTCCATGATCGGCAGGCTGAAGGTAGAGGCGTACTCCAGGGCATGACGCATCAGGCCAGCGTTGGCCACCGGCGACCCGTCGTCGCTGAAGCCCACCGCACCCGCCTGCGCCATGTCTCCCATCTCCGCCAGCTCTTTGCCCTGGCGGCCGCGGGTGATGCAGCCGATGGGCAGAACGCGCACTACCCCCTGGGCGTCGGCCGTCCGCAGGATGTACTCCACGCCGGCGCAGCTGTCTATGGCCGGCTCGGTGTTAGCCATCGCGCAGACCGTCGTGAAGCCGCCGCGAGCAGCGGCCCGCGTGCCCGTCTCGATGGTCTCCTTGTGCTCGAAGCCGGGCTCGCGCAGGTGGCAGTGGATGTC
>CAZXAF010000372.1:0-1139 GCA_964638905.1 uncultured Dehalococcoidia bacterium | reverse complement strand
CGTGCCGCCGCGGGCTCGCACCAACCTCCTCTGGTTCGACGAGCGCTGCACCGGCTGCAGCACCTGCGCCCAGGCCTGCCCGGACGGCTGCATCCTGGTGGCCACCAGCCCGCGCGAGGACGGCAGCCTGAACAAAGACCGCTACGAGATCGATTTCCGCCTGTGCATGTTCTGCGGCCTGTGCGTGGAGGCCTGCCCCTACGAGGCCATCCAGGCCGGCGGGCCGTTCGACGACGCCGTCTACGTCTTCGACGACATGTACAGAGACAAGCACGCCCTGACCCGTATGGCCCAGGCCTACCTGGAGAGCCACGACCACACCTATCCCAACGGCAAGAAGGCCCCCAGGCCGGGCCAGCTAGTGGCGATGAAGTAAGGACGACAAGTGGCTACCATCATTGTCGACGACAACCCAATAGAGGCGCCTGAGGGGGCGCCTCTGTTGGAAGCCCTGCGCAACGCGGGCATCTACATCCCCAGCCTTTGCTACCTGGAGGGCCTGCCTCCCTACGGCGGCTGCCGCATGTGCCTGGTGGAGATCGAAGGGATGCGTGGTCTCCAGCTATCGTGCACCACTCGGGTCAGCGAGGGCATGGTCGTGCGCACCAGCACTCCCGAGGTGATGGAGGCGCGGCGAGTGATCCTCTCCCTCATCCTGGCCAACCACTCTGACCGCTGCCTCACCTGCCATCGGGTGATGAAGTGCAGGCCGGGCGACACCTGCCTGCGGGACAATCTGGTCAGCCATCGCTGCGTCACCTGCTCCAGGAACTACCGCTGCGACCTCCAGGCCGCCTGCGAGATCCTGGGCATGGCCGGCTACGAGCCCTGGCTGGACGAGGCCCGCACCTACTACCGGACCGAGCCGCCGCCGGCCGACAGGGCCAACCCCTTCCTGGAGTTCGACCCCCAGATGTGTATCCTCTGCACTCGCTGCGTCAGAACCTGCGACCAGGTCCGCCACACGGGGGCGATAGCCCTGGCCGAGCGCGGCTGGCACACGCACATCGCCTTCGGGGCCGGTGGCGCCGTCCACGAGTCCAACTGCGACTTCTGCGGGTCGTGCATCGACATGTGCCCCACGGCCACCCTCATGGAGAAGCCCAACAAGTGGGCGGCCGGCCAGGTCGAGGGCTGGG
>CAZXAF010000371.1:0-1142 GCA_964638905.1 uncultured Dehalococcoidia bacterium | reverse complement strand
AGGCCACATCGTCCCTGATGCGGGGGTCGCTGGCCGCCACCAGGGCCATGCCTGCGCCCACCGAGAAGCCCAGATAGCCCATCCGCTCCTTGTCCACGAACTCCTGGCCCCTCAGATAGAGGAAGGCGGCCACCAGCGCCTCGATATCCTCCGGCACCAGCTCGTCGCGCAGGAGGTGCTTCAGGTCGGGGATCAGCACCACCGAGCCGGCGCGAGCGGCGCTCTTGGCCAGGCGGACCGCCCGCGGGTCGGTGCGCGCCTGCGGAGCAGCGCCGATGACCACCACTACCGCCCCGTGGCGGTCGCCGTCGCCGGGCCGATAGAGGTCGGCCTTCACCTCTTCCGAGCCGTAGTAGAAGGCCACCTCCTCCTTCACGGGCTCGGATGTGGCCAGCTCCAGGGGGCTCACCGGCAGGTCGACGAACATGTCGGGCATCATGAAGGCCGTCGTCAGGGCCACCCGTGTGTACCTGTTGGCCCACAGCCCACCAAAAAGGGCCACGAGCACCACCAGGAAGACGCCGATTATCAGAAAGGCTCGCCGATAGCGTCGCATCGACTTTCAGCAAGAACTCCGCTTTTTTGCTACCATTCTAGTGTACGGCCTGCCATGAAAGATAGAACCGTCTCTCTGCCACGAGGACTCTACGTCATCATCGACCCGGAGGTGGCCGGCGACCGCTCCGAGGAGGAGATCGCCCGTCAGGCCATCGAGGGCGGGGCCAGGCTCGTCCAGTTGCGCGACAAGCGGCGGGAGAAGGGCCTGCAACTGGCGGTAGCCCGACGGCTGAAGGAGGTCTGCGCCCAGGCCGGCGTTCCCCTGATCATCAACGACCACCTGGACCTGGCGCTGGCGGCGGAGGCCGACGGCGTGCACGTCGGCCAGAAGGACCTGCCGGTGAGCATCGTGCGGCGGCTGATGCCGGACGGTATCATCGGCTGCTCCACCAACAACGTGGAAGAAGCCCTGCGCGCCCAGGCCGACGGCGCCAGCTACGTGGCGGTGGGCCGCCTGTTCCCCACCGGCTCCAAGGCCGACACCCGACCGGCCAGCCTGGAGACGCTGCGCGCCGTCAAGCAGGCCGTACGCATCCCCGTGGCGGCCATCGGCGGCATCAGCGAGGAGAACATCGACGCCGTCC
>CAZXAF010000370.1:0-1145 GCA_964638905.1 uncultured Dehalococcoidia bacterium | reverse complement strand
CAATAAGGATCACCCATCGCTATACACTTCGTCTCCTTAACATGTTGATTTTTAACAGCCGAAAAGAAACCATTCAGAAAGCCCGTGGTGAAGAAGCAAAATGGCTCCTTGATCTTCGTCGCAAAGATCTTGGTTTGGGAACTCTCACAGTTCTCCACTATTCTTATAGCTTCACCCACTGAAACTTTTCCAACCTTGCATTGGTTTAGAAAATCTAGGACACGCTTCACGGCCTCATCCTCACTTAACCCCGCTTCCAACAGGCGTTCACCGACCAGCTTCCCCGACCTGGCTCCCCCCATCCCCAACACCATTCGATACCTCTCGCCCGCCAGAGCGGGAAAGACCATGGCGTGGAAGACCCTGTGTACGTCCACCATGCTTCCCAGCGTAGGCCTCTCTAAGAGGGGCTTTCCGTTCAGCAGAAACTCCATGAGGTGGTGCATCAATCGTTGATGAATCCTTTCGATCACCGAGATGTCTTTCTCTAAAGAGTTCTTCAACTCATCGATTTCGCCAGGCACAAGTTTGAGTTCGCAGTAGGAATCCCCCAGCCCAATGCACTTTGTCTCAACACAATTCCAGTCCCTCTCAAGCCCCTGCCAGCTCTCAAAACCCTTAATCATCCCTGCCAGCAAAGGCGGAGAATAGAATCCCATCGGGGCGCCGACGTTTTCGAATCCCCAGCATTCAGAGCTTTCGTATCCTCTAATGTAGTGTTCATCTGTCTTTGAAACCTCTTCAAGGTATTCCACGATGCCGCTGCGCTCCTTTTTCGGGCCGCCAAGAACACCACCTCTGTCCATCCCGTTTACCAGTTTCTTCATGTCTTTGACCTTGCTGAAGTTCTTCGGCATGAATCTTAGGAGGAGGCTCTTGGGCCAGGGAAACATGGCGCGCTTGACCGCTTCATTCTCCCTCATGATCTTGAACATGGAGGGCCCGTCCTCTTTGTTCATCTCGTACACCATCATTGGGAACCGTTTGGGGTCCCATAGCATCCCGCTCCAGTGGGCGAAGTTCGGCCAGAACAGGCTCACAAAATCCCCAACCTCCCTTCTCAGCACTGCTTCATCTCCCCGAATATACCGTGCCAACATATCAGGATTGAAGACGCGCTCTTCGAGTCCAATCCTTTCGGGTTC
>CAZXAF010000369.1:0-1164 GCA_964638905.1 uncultured Dehalococcoidia bacterium | reverse complement strand
GGGGTGTTGCGCACCACATACCAGGCACGGCTGGAGCGCGCTCGCTCGTCGCTGGAGACCGAGGTGTCATCCTCCCGCCTCAGCTCTATCATCTGTACCAGGACGTAGCCGGGGAAGATCTTTCGGGGGACGGTGCGTCGCTGGCCATCGCGGATCTCGATCTCGTCCACGCAGGGGACGATAATCTCAAAGATGAGGTCAGCTACGTCCATGTTCTGGACACGGTGCTCCAGGTTGGCCTTGACCTTGTCCTCGTAGCCGGAATAGGTGTGGATGACGTACCAACGGCGGCCGCCGTCGGTCCGCTGCTCTTCTCCCTGGCCCTGCTCCCCCTTGACGACAGATGCCTCTGCCGCCGACTCACCAGGAGGAGCAGCCTCAACCGCGGGGGTCTTCTTCCTTCGCGCTGCCACCTAATTCCACCGCCTATCGTAGGAGGACGTGCTCTACCAGCCAGGCAAAGCCCAGATCGAGGCCGCCTAAGGCACCGCCGATGACGACGGCCACCACCAGCACGACCACGGTCAGGTGCATGGTATCCTGACGGCTAGGCCATACCACCTTGCGCAACTCGGTAATGATATCGGCGATCCAACGAGGCAGAATCCCTCGCTTGGCCTTCGCTGGCGCTGCCGGTCGAGGCGCGCGGGGCATAGCACCCCGGCCCCGCTTGGGGGTGCCACCGACCACCGGGTGGCGTCTCATTTGGCGACCCATCTACACGCTCTCCTCTGCGCCCTACCCGACGACAGGCAGGCTCGCCTGCCGCTACCGCACCTCCCGGTGCAGACGATGGCCGCGACAGCGGGGACAAAACTTGCGGAACTCCAGCCGATCGGGATCGCTGCGGCGGTTCTTAGTCGTTGTGTAGTTGCGCGAGCGGCAATCTGTGCAAGCCAGGTGGATTACCACCCGATCCTCTTTCTTGGCCATGAAGTAAAGAAAGGCCTCCCCTCTATCCCAGGACTTTGGTAAGAACGCCGGCGCCTACAGTGTTGCCGCCCTCGCGGATGGCGAAGCGCACACCTTCCTCCAGGGCCACAGGCTGGATCAGCTCGATGGATAGCCGCACGTTGTCTCCGGGCATCACCATCTCCACACCCTCCGGCAGGGTGACGACGCCGGTGACGTCGGTGGTGCGGATGTAGAACTGGGGCCGGTAGC
>CAZXAF010000368.1:0-1169 GCA_964638905.1 uncultured Dehalococcoidia bacterium | reverse complement strand
CATAGACTATCATTTGAGTGTTACTCCTGCGAAGCCGGATTTAATGGTTGTTTATACCCACTGGACACCTTTCAATCCTATGCCCGGTGACGAAGTAACATTCTACGCTGGCTTAGCAAACCAAGGTACACAAGACGCAGCAAGCGTAGATTTACGTGCATACAAGGACGGCTCTCTTTACGCAAGCGGGACATTTAGTTTTTCTGCTGGTACCATGAGAGATCTTCAGGTCACGTCAACTTGGACAGCGACCGGGGGAAATCATAACATTACATGGACTATGGATCCTGACAACGATTTCCCTGATGAGTGGAACGAAACTAACAACGAGATAACTAAAACGTTCACGGTTGGGTACGCGTTAACTGTTCAGACCCCCTACAGCGGCATTACAGTCAAGATTGACGGGTACTCGTATGCTACACTACCTGATGGCAGCTATCAAAAGTATGTAGGTCCAGGGACTCACAGCGTGGAAGTCCAAGATCCTATTGCGCTGGGGACAGGTACAAGAGGAAAATTTGTGCAGTGGAATGACGGAAACCTCTCGAATCCGAGAGACGTTTCAGTGGAAAACGATTTAACGCTCACCGCAACGTACGTGACCCAATACTTTCTAACTGTCGATAGAAACCCCTCTTACGTTGGTGAAGCAAGTGGCGAAGGCTGGTACGACCAAGGAAGCACAGCCGTTGCCACATGCACTAGCCCAGCATCTGAGACTTCGCTTTCTCGATATGTTTTCGTGAACTGGACTGGAGATGCTTCTGGCACTTCGACAACCTTGCAAATACTAATGGACACCTACAAGACGGTAATGGCGAACTACTGGATGCAGTATAACGTGACTTTCAAGCAGTCTGGAAGCGGAGGCTCGCCTCATGTGACCGTTGACGGCACAGAATATCAGTTGCCCTACTCGCTTTGGTTGGACAAAGACTCAATGCACACATTCAGTTATGAATCACCAGTGAGCGGAGGCACTAGCGTGCAATACATACTAGATTACGCATCGTACACGTCGCCATTCACGGTCTCCTACGCAGCGACCATAACGGGTTACTACACGACTCAGTTTTATATCACAATTACAAGTGCCCATGGAACGCCAACGCCATCTCAGTGGGTAAACGAGGGATACAGCTTGGCAGTTAGCGTTCAATCGCCAA
>CAZXAF010000367.1:0-1197 GCA_964638905.1 uncultured Dehalococcoidia bacterium | reverse complement strand
CCGGCAGGATGGTGTCGGTGCTGATGTTGTCGCCCACCTTGAGGAGGAGTTCGCCGCGGATGACCTCCGGCATCGGCTCCGCCAGCGGTAGCGGCGGGATGTTGGGTCCGCGGACGACCTCCACCTCCTCCGGCTTGTCGGAGGGCGGCATGATCATCGAGTCGTCGATGAGGAACTCCCGCGGCATCTCGATGTGGGGCGGGTCACCCAGCTCGCGCGGATCGGTGATGACCCCGCGCAGGGCGGTGGCGGCAGCTACCCCTGGGCTTGTCAGGTAGACTTGGTCGTCGGGGGTGCCGCTGCGACCGGGGAAGTTGCGATTGAAGGTGCGCAGCGAGGCTGCACCGGTCGGGGGAGATTGGCCCATGCCGATGCAAGGGCCGCAGCCTGCCTCGAGGATGCGAACGCCCGCCTCGATAAGGTCGGCCAGGGCGCCGGAGCGGGCGATCATGGCGAACACCTGGCGCGAGCCGGGGCTTATGGTCATGCTCCGGCCGGGGCACACCGTCTTCCCTTTGAGGACGCTGGCCACCAACGTCAGGTCGTGATAGGAGGAGTTGGTGCAGCTACCCACACAGATCTGCCTCACTTCGGTCCCGGCCACCTCGCGCACGGGAACGACCGCGTCGGGACTGGAGGGGCAGGCGATGAGCGGTTCCAGGTTGCTGAGGTCGATCTCCATTACCTCGTCGTACTCGGCGTTGGGGTCGGCGGCCAGGGGGCGCCATACCTCGTCCCGCTTCTGGGCGCGGAGGTATTCGCGGGTCCGCTCGTCGCTGGGGAAAATGGACGTGGTGGCTCCCAGCTCGGCTCCCATGTTGGTGACCGTGGCCCGCTCGGGCACCGAGAGGTTCTCCACACCTGGCCCGCCGTACTCGAAGACCCTGCCCAGGCCGCCCTTCACCGTCTGGCGGCGCAGGACCTCCAGAATGACATCCTTGCCCGAGATCCAGGGCGGCAGGCTGCCGGTGAGGTGCACCAGCACGACTCTGGGGGCCATGATATAGAAGGGCTCGCCGCCCATGGCCATCGCCACGTCAAGGCCGCCGGCGCCGATGGCGATCATGCCCAAGCCGCCGCCGGTGGGTGTGTGGCTGTCGGAGCCCACGAGGGTTTCGCCGGGCACGCCGAAGCGCTCCAGGTGCACCTGGTGGCAGATGCCGTTGCCCGGGCGGGAGAAGTAGATTCCATACTTGG
>CAZXAF010000366.1:0-1235 GCA_964638905.1 uncultured Dehalococcoidia bacterium | reverse complement strand
CCACCTCCAGCTCGGCGGGCAGGCCGTGGGTGTCCCAGCCCGCCTTGCGGGGCACCCGATAGCCCCGCATGGTCTTGTAGCGTACTATCACGTCTTTGTAGATACGGGACAGGACATGGTGGACGCCGGGACTGGCGTTGGCATAGGGAGGGCCCTCGTAGAAGATGAACAGCCGGTCCTCCGGCCGCTGGTCGATGCTCTTGCGGAAGATGTCCCGCTCCTTCCACAGACGGAGGATGCCCTCCTCCATCTGGGGGAAGCTCACCCTGCTACTGACGGGCTGAAACATCGACATCACCTGCCCAGTATATCGAAAGCCCGCCCCCGAAGGGACGGGCCTTTTTTCCTAGCATGCCCGCGGTACCACCCTTGTTCCCCGACTGTGTCGAGGCGCTCTCTAAGGGCACGCCCCGACACGTCGGGGTTATGCCCCTGCCCCTGGTAACGGTGGGCGCTCCGGCCGAGTCTACTGACCCCGACCTGTCGGGGCGTTCGGTCGGCGGCTCGGGAGGGATCTTCGAGCGGTTAGAGCTGTGTCCCCTTGCACCTTCCGGGACTCGCTGGCCAGATGAGCCGCCCTACTCGTCTCCGTCGTCGCCTTTGTCCGACTTGTCCTCAGTCTAGCCGCCGCCTTCGCCTGTGTCAACCACGCACACGTCTCGCCTCATCACCAGCGAGAGGCGAAGCTGCGGAAGCCGTCGCGGACCTTCTCCCTCTGACCGGCGGTAAGCAGCTCGCTGAAGAAGGACAAGCGGTCCTCCAGATAGGCCACGCCCGACACGACGTCGGTGACATCGTCGGAGGCGACCACCTCGGCGGCCAGCCCGCGCACCAGCTCCTTCAGCCGCTCGTCCACCACAAGCCGGAGCAACGCCATCTGCGTGTCGCTTAGCTCTTCTGGCTCTAACCCCTCGTCCAGAGAGAGACGACGGTAGAATTCCTCCTTGCCCAAGAGTCGAGCGAGCTGGAGGACAGCTATCCTCTTACTCATCGGCGCCCCACCGAGACTGATGGGGACTGGCCAGGCACCAGCCCCCACGTTTGGATTATCGCTATATCCTATGCGCGGCCGCGAATCTTGTTATAGCACTCGCTGCAATAGACAGGCTTATCGCCCCTGGGCAGGAAGGGCACCTCCGTCATCTGGCCGCACTCGGCACAGACCGCGGGATGCATCTGACGCGGCGTACGTCCGCCAAAGCTGGCGGCGGCCCCATAGTGCACGTAGCCACCTT
>CAZXAF010000365.1:0-1244 GCA_964638905.1 uncultured Dehalococcoidia bacterium | reverse complement strand
TGCGGCGGGTCTGGCTGTCGAGGGTCATGAAGGCGCTGGCGTTGTAGGTGGAGAGACGGGTGATGTGGGGCAGGACGGCTCGCTGGTTCTCCTGGAGGTAGGCGAGGACGGCGCCGGCGGTGGCCAGCGCCAGCGGCAGGTCGGCGCAGCCGAAGGCGTCCAGGGAGGCGGCACCGAAATGGGCCAGGAGGAGCTCGCCCGCTGCCTCCGGGTCGAACCGATGGGCCTCCAGGGGGCTGACGGCCGCCTGGAGGCCTTCGGGTGGCTCCTGGCCTGTGGGGAGCAGCAGCTCGGCGGGGCGCAGGCGGTCGAGCTCGGCGGGCAGCAGGTCGCGGTCTACCTGGGCGACGGCGAACTCGCCTGTGCTCACGTCCACGTAGGCGATGCCAGCTCGCTCCCCTTCGACCGCCAGGGCGGCCAGGTAGTTGTTGGCCCGCTGGTCGAGGAGGCCGCCCTCCACTACGGTGCCGGGGGTGACCACCCGCACGACCTGGCGCTCCATGAGCGCGCGTCCCTTCGCTCCGCTCAGGGTGGCGTCGCTGACCTGTTCGCAGATGGCGACCTTGTGGCCTTTAGCGATTAGTTTAGCCAGGTAGCCATCGAGCGCGTGATAGGGGATGCCCGCCAGGGGCACCCGCTGCCCCTTCCCGATTGGCCGGGAGGTGAGGACGATCTCCAGCTCGCGGGAGACCAGCTCGGCGTCCTGGTCGAAGGTCTCGTAGAAGTCGCCCAGGCGGAAGAGGACGATAGCCTGGGGGAAGCGACGCTTAATCTCCAGATACTGACGGCGCAGGGGTGTGGTCATCGACTACCTTCGATCGCTGCGATCTGTCGCATCACTGGTGGCCAGGCCGTGGCTATTATACAACGGTCGGCAGAGGAGTGGATGACGTTACCACCGCCTTGACAGCGGCATGTGCATTGCCCTATATAGTGTCGTTGGCCGTGCGATGCGCTAGCGGCTTTGCGATCGGAAGATCCAGGGGGTTTCAGGAGGAAGGCTATGCGTAGAAGAACAGTGATAGCGGCCCTTTTCGGCGCGATGGCGGTAGTTGCCCTTTTGCTCTCGTTGCTGCTGGTGGACGGCTTCGGAGGGGAGGGGGCCGTCGCTGACGAGCCGCCGGCCCCGCGGTGGGGGACTTGATCTACAGGTGAGGATGGGGGTCAGTCGCTGGTGGCTACAGCATCCACCACTTGCACCGCCTCCGGCGCCAGCTCGCGGCAGGCATCGCACTTGATGCACA
>CAZXAF010000364.1:0-1251 GCA_964638905.1 uncultured Dehalococcoidia bacterium | reverse complement strand
CACATCGGTTTTGAAGACCGAGAGGCCCACCGGGGCCCATCCACTCCCGCATCTGACTGCCGCTGGCCCGACCCCCTCTACGAGGACAGGGCCTGGTCGATGACCCTCTTCAGGTCGCTCTTGGGCCGAAAGCCGACGAGCTGACCGACTGGCTGGCCGCCGTTGAACACGAGAAGGGTAGGAATGGCGCGAATGCCATAGCGAGTGGGGGTGTTGACATTGTCGTCGGTGTTCATCCGGAGGAACTTGACCTTGTCGCCGTATTCATCGGCCAGTTCCTCCACAATGGGTTCCACCATCCGACAGGGCCCGCACCAGGGCGCCCAGAAGTCCACCAGCACCGGCATATTCGCCTTTAGCACTTCGCTTTCGAATTGAGAGTCGCTAACATCACCGGGCTTCGCCATCAATCACTCCTTTACCAACTTCCTCGACCACCAAGAAAGCCCCTGGCTAGGCGCCCTTTCCAGACCCTTCAGCCAGCGGCTGAGCCGGCTCCGGCGATGGCCGCATAGCCTCCAGCATGCCGGACGCTACGGCCTCCCTCGCCACCCTCAGGGCGCTCTTGATGGCCACGGCATCGCTGCGGCCGTGGCCCACGAAGACCAGACCGTTGACCCCCAGCAGAGGCCCTGCGCCGTACTCCCGAGGGTCAATGCGCTTTCGCATGCCGCGCAAAGCCCCCCTCAAGAGCAGGCCCGGCAGCATGTAGTACCACCTGCTCCTGATGGCTCCCTCAATCTGGCTCCCGATGAAAGAGCCCATGCCCTCCATCGTCTTGACCACCACGTTGCCGGTAAAACCATCGGTAACTATAACATCGGCGGCGTCTGTGGGAACGTCTCTCCCTTCCACGTTGCCGATGAAGTTCAGGTGGCTGGCGTTCTTCAGCAGCTCGTGGGCCTCCAGGGTCAACATGCTGCCCTTCGTCTCCTCCTCGCCGATGCTCAGGAGGGCCACGCGCGGCCTCTCCACCTTCCACACTCGCTCCATATAGGCGCTGCCCATCTCGGCGAACTGCAACAGGTACTTCGGCTTGCAGTCGGCGTTCGCTCCCACATCGAGGAGAACGGTCAGCCGCCCCGACAGGGGAAGCAGGGCTACCAGCGACGGCCTGGCGATGCCCCTGATGCGCCCCAGGTACATGATGGAGGCCGCCAGGACCGCCCCCGTATTGCCGGCGGAGACAAAGGCGTCGGCCTCTCCCTGCTTGAGCAGCTTCAGCCCTACGACGATGGAGGAATCCTTCTT
>CAZXAF010000363.1:0-1252 GCA_964638905.1 uncultured Dehalococcoidia bacterium | reverse complement strand
GTCGGCAGGTTGATAACCGGTTTGTTGCCAACATCATCATAGTAATGATGTTTTTGCGTGCCACGGAAGAGGTAGCCAACAGCATCGGTCGGGCCAGAACGAGGGATACCCCCGTAAGTAGCGCAGGAGCCAACACAGATAATGGCGGCGGCATTTTTAGCTGTCTCGCGAACAATATCTTTGAAGGGTTTACCGCCGATGGTACAGAAAAGCCCGTCTTCTGCCAGTGGGATGGCGCCCTCAATTACCAGAATATAGCCGCCCTCAGCGATAGTCTTGGCCAGGGCTTCTTCCGCCTGGTGTCCGGAGGCAGCCATGGCCGTTTCGTTGTAGCGCAGCGAGATGGTGTCGAGGAGTATGGAGACGGTGGGTGGTTCCAGGCTATTCAGGAAAGACTCCACGCAGCCAGCACAGTCCTGCCCCTCCAGCCAGACCACCGCCGGTTTACCCAGAGATTCTTCCAGGGCTTTAACTACTTTGGGAGTTAGAGCCTGGCTAAGGCCCAGAAGAGCCAGCGTGGCACTAGCTACTTTGAGAAAATCCCTTCGGGTGAGTTGGGGCGTTCTCAGTTCAAAAATATCCATGCTCCCTCCTATTCTATATAATTAAGGATGTTTTACCCGGTATTATTCCCGCTCATTTTCACGGCGTTTGCTAATAGAGCAATACCTTCTTTTGTGCAGAACTGTTTTTTGGTTGAATCCACAAAAATACCCGCGGAATCCACTTCCATGATTTCAAGGTGAGCTCTGACTGTTCTTACATCCATTCCCAACTGGTAAGCTAATTGCGAAACATCAACACAGCCACGCCCAGTACTACTAACAGTTTCTAGTAATTTATTCCTTATTCTCTTGTGCCTGGCCAGATAATCCCGCTGACGATTGCTAATCATGTGCAAACACCTTATTATTTACTTTGATTAACTAATATTAACATATTAATGTTATAAATTACAATATCTAACGTATAAATCTTCAAAATTACGTATTTTTGTTTAATTATGTTGGAGACAGCTATGCAGTGGTACTAAGTAATATTATGACAATTCGCTCTATTTTACGAAAGAATCTATGTCAATTCTTCTGCTTTTTCATTTTGACTACCGCTATGGCTAAACCGGCAGCGAGATAAATAAAAGCAATGCCAAAGCAGATGATAAATACAGGCAAAGTAGAATTTCTGACAGAGAGAGTCCCAGTTAAAACCAATATGCCAATGGCTATATCAACGATACCGGATAATATCAGGA
>CAZXAF010000362.1:0-1258 GCA_964638905.1 uncultured Dehalococcoidia bacterium | reverse complement strand
GGGGCTACATCGAGGCTCTGGGCAAGCCAGGCTGCTCGGTGATCATGGCCACGCCCTGCCCGGAGGACTGGGATCTGGAGCACCACCCTTCGTACCCGGAGGTGTGGGAGCGGGTCCTGACGGAAAGCCTCGACCCGTACGAGATCACCGCCCGGTTCATGGACGAGTTCGCCACTCGAGCGGACTACATCGAGCGCTATCGCAACGGCAATGCCTTCCATCCAGTGCACGGGATACTGGCGACGCATCCGCTGAAGCGCCTGCGGCACGCGGCTCGCGTATTCGTGGCCGGAGCGAAGGACCCGGCGGTGCCACGGCACCTGGGGTTCATCCCGACCGCCAGCGTGGAGGAGGCCATAGCCGAGGCGGAGCGGATCCACGGTCGCGATTGCTCCATCGCCTGCATCAGACAGTTTGTGGGGATGATGTAGGCCGCAGCCAGGCGACCCGCGACAACCTCTGCCGGCAACCTTCCAAAGCCGTCCCAAAAACAATCCGATCGCTTAGGGGAAGGGACTGCTGCGCGCTTTCTTGACGAGTGGAGCGTAGGCTGCACTGTAACGTAAGGCGTACTGCAGCGTCCTACAAGAAAAGGGAAATAGAGAAAGGCCGGGGCCATCTTCATGCAAAACGCTGAACAGGAGGCCCCCACCGAGGTGACGGCGTCCGGGACCGCGCGACGTGCCGCTCGCAGAATCGCTCCCCCGGGCGACCTGACCCGCTTACGCTGGGGGCTACGGGTCGGTGGGGCGATATTCGCCATTGCTGGCGCTTTCATACTATCCCTAGCTTACGCTTCTGACGTAGGCTGGAGGTTCCATCTCCTGAACGGCCTCATCTTCTTGGCCGTCATCCTCATGGCCCAAACGCTGGCCACCGTCTCTCGCAGAACGCACGTAGAGCAGGAGCAGCGCTACCCAACGCAGCTGTTCACCGACAGTTGCGGGTTGGAAGAGGCGGCCGCGCGCGATTATCTGACCCAGCTCTTTAGCCGGGCCTACTTCCTAGAACGGTTGGAGTGGGAGCTGGGGCGGGCCCGCAGGTTGCGAATGCCCCTGGCCGTCATGGTGCTGGACATCAACCAGCTCGACGCTGTCAACGACGCTTACGGGCAGAAGGTGGGAGATGTGGCACTGGCCGAGCTTAGCAAGGTAATACTGAAGTGTACCCGTAGCAGTGACGTCCCTGCTCGCTTGGGCGACGACGAGTTCGGCGTGATCATGCCAGAAACCGATAGGCGTGGGGCTTTCGTGGTGGC
>CAZXAF010000361.1:0-1285 GCA_964638905.1 uncultured Dehalococcoidia bacterium | reverse complement strand
GGCGAGCGTGCTGCGCATCGCGATGGTCTACTGGACGGCGGCCTCTATCTTATCGGCCATGGCTTTCGCCAGGGGCAGGACGTCGACGGCCGCGCCGCCGTCCATGGCCATCGTCATCGCCACCGCCATCAGCGACCCCTCGCCAAAGAACACCATCTCGGTGTCCATAGTGCCCATCTGGGCCATCTCCACCGTCATACCCAAGCCGTAGGCCTTGTCGCCCAGGCCGGAGACGTCCAGCTCGCGGGTGTCCAGAAGGGTCACATCGCTGTAGACCCCCACCATGTCGAAAGCGTCCTGGATCTCCTCGATGCTCATGTCGTCTATTTGGGAGAAGGCCTCCTCAAAGGCCGTGTCGTCGTCCATGAGGATGACCATGGACACGATCATGTCTTCACCCTCCGGGGTGGAGAAAATACTCATGTGGGCTGCCATTCCTTGAGGCGTGGGTAGGCCCAGCAAGTCGAAGTCCATGTCCATGTCCATGTCGCCCATCGCGGAGAAGCCAGCCGGCACGTCGTCCTCGCTCAGCACCAGATCGCCCATCTGATCCTGCAGGCCTGATGCCTCGGGGCTGGAGTCAGCGGTGGGCGTGGCCACCGGTATCGCTTCAGCCAGATCGTCGATGGTATTGCCGTCCATATCCACACGGATGGACTCGGCCAAGGGCGGCGCCTCGCCCTCCTGGACGTCACCGCCGCCGTCTGACCCGCAGGAGGCCGCTAACGCCAGCACCGTCACCAGTACTATCGCCCAAAGAAACTTCATCATCTTTCCCACCTCACAACATCGGCCTTCGCCTGAAGGCCGCAGCATATCTCCAAACAAGTAAGAGGGCGAACCCTCCAGGTTTGTTACAACAACTCGCAGGGGTGTCATCTCATCCTTGACGGTGGTAGAACATATGTCCTATCATCGCCCTCACAAAGCTTAGCTAGCGGAGGTTTACGACGGTGACAGAGGAAGAGATAACAGCCCTTCAGGATCAGCTAGCCGAGGCCCAGACGGAGGTCGACCGCCTGCAGACCATCACTGCCGACCGCGAGGCGCGAGCCGCCCACCTGGAGGAGACCCTGGCCCAGCTGCAGGAGCAGCAAAGCCAGCTCTCCGCCTCCCTCAACGAGACCCAAGCCCAGCTCGCCGCCCGCGACGAGGAGCTGGCCGCCCTGCGTGAGCAGGCGGAAGCTCTCCAGGCCGGTCTCAAGGCAGCGGCCAGCAAGTATCGCGATGCCCTGCTGGCCAGCCGGCCGGAGGTGCCGCCCGATCTGGTGAGCGGCGAGACGGT
>CAZXAF010000360.1:0-1296 GCA_964638905.1 uncultured Dehalococcoidia bacterium | reverse complement strand
AACCTCTACGGCGACATCCTGACCGACGAGGCGGCCGAGTTCCAGGGCGGAGTGGGAACTGCCGGCAGCGGCAACATCGGCAAGCGCTACGCCATGTTCGAGGCCATCCACGGCAGTGCCCCCCGCATGGTGAAGGAGGGCCGCCTGGAGTACGCCGACCCCAGCAGCCTTATCCGGGCGGGGGCGATGATGCTCAACCACATCGGCTTCGCCGACCGCGGCAGGAAGCTGGAGATGGCCCTCGATATCTGCGGCAACTTCGAGAAGAAGCTGGTGGTCACTGGCCGGCCCACCGGCGCCAAGGGCTCCGATTTCTGCGACTACCTCATGAAGACTCTCCAGGACCCCAAGCTGGAGGAGCGCTGGCAGTTCTACCAGCCCAAGACTAAGGTCGCGTAGAAGCGCCTACCCGCCGGAAACCGTCTCTTAAATAAGCCGCGCGCCGATACTTCGGCGCGCGGTTGTCCAATTCTCTGGGAATGCGTGCGCTTCTTGGGGGGTGCTTCGATTCTCCGCAGGCCCCCTACGTCCGGCGGGGCGCCTGCAGAAGCGCCCGCAGCATGTAGCCGATGACGCCTACCCCTGCCACCAGCAGCGCGAAGAAGAGGACGATCATCACCGTCTGGCTATCCACCTCCAGGGCGCTGGTGGTGAACTCCGGCTTCAGGTACTCGTCGCGCACCACATGCCGCACCACGCTCATCAGACCGACGGTGGCGATGACCGACACCGCGCCCGCCAGGCCCGGCCAGAGAGGGTTGCGCAGGCGCAGGGCCGTGGCCATCGCCGCCAGCGCCACGATGGAGATACCGACGCCGGCGAACAGAAGGTACGTTCGGCCGACGTTGTCGCCGATGAACTGATCGCGGATGTCCGCCGGCAGGACCACCAGGAAGATGGGGCCCACCGCCAGTTGGAGGAGGGTGGCGCCGATGAACCAGAGGGCCCCGTAGCGAGCGGCCCATGTCCAGTAGGCCTCCTCTGTCTTGTTCCGCATGAAGGCCGCGTAGGCGACGAGGAAGGCTCCTGCTACCGCCGGCGCTGCCAGCAGGAAGTGGAAGAGGCGCGGGACGAGGGTGCTCTCTGCGCCGTTGAGGAATATGCCGTGGGAGTGGTTGGCGTAGATGTCGCTCCAGCGGTCCGGCGTCAGCATCAGGGTTAGGTTGTTCACATACAGGAAGGCGACGATCATCAGCAGGAAAGCGCTTCCCGCGCCCACCCAGATGCGCGCCTCGCCCAGGCGCTCGCCCTGGAGGGCGTAGAGGTAGATCCCGTAGTAGGCGACGATGACCAGGG
>CAZXAF010000359.1:0-1298 GCA_964638905.1 uncultured Dehalococcoidia bacterium | reverse complement strand
GGGACGTGGACGAGGGGCAGGCCGCGCAGAAAGGTGGCGGCCACGAAGCCAGCCAGGTCGCAGACCATGCCGCCGCCAAGAGGAACGATGGCCTCGCCCCGCTCCGCTCGCTGGGAGACAAGCCAGTCGTAGATGGCGGCGGCCGTCTCCAGGCTCTTGCTGGTCTCGCCGGCGGGGACAACGTGCGAGGCCACCCTGAATCCCGCCGCTTGCAGGGCCTCCTCGGCGGCGGTGCCCCAGCGGGCATGCACCATGCTGTCGCTGATGAGATAGGCGCGGCCAGCGAGGCCGGCCTCGGCCATGCGCCGGCCCAGGTCTGCGAGGGCGCCCCAGGAGACGAACACGGGATAGGCGGCGCTGCTGGTGCGCACCACGCAGGCCGCTCCTGACGGCTGACAGTAGGGGGCGTCCGCCTCGCGGGCGGAGGGAGCGGCCGTCAGTGCGGCCACCCTCCCTTCGTCTTCCAGGGCGGTCGGAGAGAGCTGTTGCCAGGCGCGGACGACCTCGGCGGCCACCTGCTCCACGCTCAGGCCGTCGGTGTGCACTGTGTGGTCAGCGAGGGCATAGTAGGGCTGGCGGAAGCTCTTCAGCTCGCGAATGCGGCCCAGGGGGTCGGGGGTGGCCAGGAGCGGGCGGGCGACGGGATCGCTCTCGAACTGTGGGCGCAGGCGCTCCAGGATCGTCTCCGGGCGGGCCTCCAGGCAGACGATGAACCCGCCCTGGGCCATCAGGCGGCGGTTGTCGGCGCTCAGTATGGCTCCTCCGCCGGCAGCGATGACCATCTCGGGCTGGGAGCAGAGCTGGCGGAGCACGTTGTGCTCCAGGCTCCGGAAGTGGGGTTCGCCGTCCTCGCCGAAGATGGCCGGGATGGGCTTGCCGGCCTTCTGCACGATAACGTCGTCGCTGTCTACGGCCTGCCAGCCGAGGCGGTCGGCCACCAGGCGGGCCACCTCCGTCTTGCCGGTGCCGGAGAAGCCGGTGAGGATGATGCGCTCGGCTTGCTTCATAGCCTACAGCCCAAAGACCCGAATGGCATTGAGGCGGAGGAACTTCTCCTGGGCCTCCGGCTTGAGGCCCAGCCCTTCGATCTGAGACAAGCAGGGCGTGAAGAACAACATGGGGTAGTTGCTAGCGAACATCACCTTGTCCTGGCCGCGACTATTCATGAACTCGACCAGCGATCGCGGATAGTACTTGGGGAGATGGGCCGACGTGTCGATGTAGACGTTGGGGTATTTGACTGCCATGCCGTTCATCTCGTCCGTCCAGGGGTAGCCGATATGCCCGCCCACGATGGT
>CAZXAF010000358.1:0-1334 GCA_964638905.1 uncultured Dehalococcoidia bacterium | reverse complement strand
GCCCAGACCGGCCAGGTCATCGTAGAGGACAGCGAGCGGGTGCTCGATCAGGTCAACGAGAGGGACCGCGAGGCCTTCGATCGCCTAGCCTCTTCGTTTGAAGTGATAGCCCAATGACGCGGCGCACAACCGCGCTGCCTGCGGCCCGCGCTGCCCCCTTCCTAGGGGCTCTTGCTCTCCTTCTTCTACTACCCGGGTCTGCCGCGGCCTACGACGTGCCCCACCGGTAGTCCCGCAGCCCTCCCTTTGTTTTTCCCCAGGCGCGTGCTACAATGTGTGCCGCTTATGAGCGGCCAAGCTAACGACACCCAGTACTGGGTAGCCTTCAACCGCATACCCGGCATCGGCCGGGCGCGCTATTCCCTCCTGGAGAAGCACTTCGGTCGGCTGGCGAACGCCTGGACGGCCACCCCCGCCGAGCTGCGGGCGGCCGGCCTCGACGAGAAGACGGCGGCGGCTATCGTCGCCCAGCGGCCGCGGATCTCCCCCGAGGCGGAGATGGAGCGCCTGGCCCAGTACGGCGTGCAGGCCATCACCTGGAACGACCCCGCCTATCCGCCGCGCCTCAAGGAGATCTATGACCTTCCGCCCGTCCTCTACCTGCGCGGCGAGCTGACCGAGGCCGACGAGTGGGCGCTGGCGGTGGTGGGCACCCGTCGGCCTACGCCCTACGGCCGCCAGGTGGCCGAGCATCTCGCCACCGACCTGGCCAGCCAGAAGATAACGCTCGTCAGCGGCCTGGCCAGGGGGATCGACTCCATCGTCCATCGGGCCGCTCTGGATTGCGGCGGCCGCACGATCGCCGTCATGGCCTGCGGGCTGGATATCGTCTATCCGCGCGAGAACCTCAAGCTGGCCCAGGAGGTCCGCGAGCAGGGGGCGCTGGTGAGCGACTACCCCTTGGGCATCCAGCCGCAGGGGCAGTTCTTCCCCCGCCGAAATCGGATCATGTCCGGCCTCAGCCTGGGCGTGCTGGTGGTGGAGGGCGACCTGAAGAGCGGTGCCCTGATCACCGCCAGCCTGGCCCTGGAGCAGAATCGAGAGGTGTTCGCCGTGCCCGGCAGCGTCTTCTCCGCTCAGAGCAGGGGCACCAATCGCCTCATCCAGGAGGGGGCCAAGCTGGTGCAGGGCGTCCAAGACATCCTTGAGGAGCTGAACCTGACCATGGTGCCCCAGCAGCTAGAGATGAAAGAACTGGTTCCTGCCGATGATACGGAACGGCTTCTCCTGCGTCATATTTCCACGGAGCCCATCCATATCGATGAGGTGCGCCGGCGCAGCGGACTGCCCATCGCTGCCGTCAGCAGCGCTCTGGCCATGCTGGAGCTGAAGGG
>CAZXAF010000357.1:0-1338 GCA_964638905.1 uncultured Dehalococcoidia bacterium | reverse complement strand
TCCGCTCGCCCAACGACACCCTGGGCGGCGGCAAGGTGGTGGACACCCACGTGCGCCGTCATCGTCGCTTCCACAAGTCCACCCTGGAGACGCTGGAGAAGCTGGACCGCGGCTCCCCGGAGGACATAGTACTGGTCGCTCTGTCACGCCTGGAGCCCTGCGAGGTGGGCCAGCTTGCCCGCCATACGGAGCTGGCCGCCGACCAGGTGCTGGCGGCGGCCGCCGGCCTGATCGATAGCGGCCGCGCTCTTGTTCTCGGCGGCCGGAAGCTCGACCCCAGCTCGCTCCTCTACAGCGCCCAGGGTTTCGCCGATCTCAGCGCGCGGGTAAAGGAGACCCTCTCCACTTTCCACCGCCAGCGTCCCCTGCGCCGGGGCGTCGCCAGGGAGGAGCTGCGCAGCCGCCTGAAGCTCGACCCGCGGGCCTTCGACGCCGTCGTGGCTACCCTGGCCGAGCGAGGAGAGGTTCGCGAGGAGGCCGGCACGCTGGCCCTGCCCGAACATGCGCCGAGCGTGAGTCCGGCCGAGCAGGCCGCCGCCGACGCCTTCCTCGCCTCCCTGCGGGCCAGCCCCTACGCGCCGCCCACCCACGGCCGCCCCGATCCCGAGCTCCTGGCCTACCTGGAGGAGAGGGGACAGATCGTGCGGGTGGCCGACAATGTGGCCTTCGCCAGCGAGTCCTACAAGGAGATGACCGCCCGCATCGTGGAGCACCTGAAGGCCGAGGGCACGATCACCCTCGCCCAGGTGCGGGACATGTTCGCCACCAGCCGCCGGTATGCCCAGGCCCTCCTGGAACACCTGGACGAGCAGCGCATCACCCGTCGCGTGGGCGACGAGCGCGTCCTCCGCCGGCCGGAGGGCAGCTAGACGGCAGGAGGTAGATGGAATGGCAGAGACGAATCTAGCAGCCGTCTGTGGAATCTACTGCGGACGCTGCAGCTACCTGGGCAAGGAGTGCAACGGCTGCACCGCAGAAAAAGGCAAAGTGTTCTGGACAAGGCTGGATCAAATCCCCTGGGACGTGTGCCCAATCTGGAAATGCTGTGCAGAAGAGCGGAAGCTTGAGCACTGCGGTCTCTGCTCCGACCTCCCCTGCGCCACGTACCTCGATTTGAAGGACCCCGAAGACCCGCAGGCCGATCTGCACAAGAAGGAGAGCATCGAAAGCCTCAGGCGTCGCGCCAGGCTCGGGACAACCGGATGGCTCGAAGAACAAGAAGGGCTGCCCGAGAACCGAAGGCCTTCTGCCACCGACTAGACGCTGCGAAGAGGCGATATACCGCGGGCCTAGCCTACAGCTTCCGGTGGGCGAACCACTTGCTCTTTTCTTGGCGGC
>CAZXAF010000356.1:0-1345 GCA_964638905.1 uncultured Dehalococcoidia bacterium | reverse complement strand
ACCACACCTGGTCTATCCGGTACATGATCGTAGACACAGGAGGCTGGCTGAGTGGGCGGCTCGTCCTGATATCGCCCGTCGCGCTGCAGTCGCCAGACTGGCATGGGCGAGCATTCCCTGTTTCACTGACGAGGCAGCAAATAGAAGACAGCCCTACGATCCAGAGCGATATGCCCGTGTCACGCCAGCATGAACTCGAGCTTCATAGGCACTATGGTTGGCCCACGTACTGGGACGGAGGGCTGTTCTCGGGCAACGTCGTGGACCTGCTCCCGCAGTTGCTCGTCGACTCGCAGGCGAACTCCAGGCAGTCGTCAGCGGATGACCAGGGCAGGGCGAGAGGAGGCGACCCGCACCTGCGGAGCCTACGGGAGGTGACAAGATACCATGTCCAGGCCACCGATGGCGAGATCGGTCACGTCGGCGATCTCCTTGTCGAGGAGGAGACTTGGAAGATCCGCTACATCGTCGTTGACACCCATGACTGGTTGCCCGGGAAGCACGTGCTCCTATCGCCGAGCTGGATCGAACAGGTAAGCTGGGATGAATCCAGGGTCCAGGTTGATCTGTCTCGTCATGAGGTGAAGGATGCTCCGGAATACCACCGGGGAATGGTCATCGACCGGCAGTACGAGGAGGCGCTCCACCATCACTACGGCCGAGCCAGCCATTTGTCCAAATCGGTGGAATCTGGCCCGGAAGCCGTCGGTTCGCTGATCGTGCAGCTTGCCAGCGACGACAGCCTGGTGCGAGTGAACGCTCGCCAGTCGCTGGTGGCTATCGGCGCACCGGCGGTGGCTTCCTTGATCGAAGCGCTGCGCGATGCTAATGGGCAGGTGAGATGGGAGGCCGCCAAAGCCCTGAGCGAGATCGTCGATCCGGCGGCGGCACCCGCCCTGGCGAGAGCCCTGCGGGACAGAGAGTTCGGTGTCCGCTGGCTGGCCGCCGAGGGGTTGATCGCCCTCGGGTCGAAGGGGCTCGTACCTCTGCTGCGAGCGCTGGTTGAGCGCTCGGACTCGGTTCGGCTCCGACAAGGCGCGCACCACGTGCTCCACGACCTGGCCCGCCGCGGAGATCTCACGGAAGTCCTACAGCCCGTACTGGCTGCGCTGGAGGGCATCGAGCCATCGCTGCAGGTGCCCGTGGCGGCAGAAGCCGTGCTGGAGGCGCTGACGAGAGCAGGGAGCCAACACCACGACCAGTGAGATCCGCACCGATTCAGGAAGAGAAATGGGTGGCCGCAGATCAACGAGCCTCTATGCTGGCGTGTTCACTTTCCGCACGCTCTCATCGATCAGCCCCATAGCTCTGCCCACGCCCTCGCGGTGGCGAAACACGGCCGATC
>CAZXAF010000355.1:0-1353 GCA_964638905.1 uncultured Dehalococcoidia bacterium | reverse complement strand
CTCGGCGTCGATGTCCTCCATGCAGTGGGGGGCCAGCTCCTCCGCCGTGTTCAGGCTGAGGTAGCGCGCCGGTATGATCACGTCCGTATCGACGTTGGCGCCGTACTTGTGAACCCTGCCGTGAATGGCCATCGTCCTTCTCCTACAGTACGAACTGTGTGCCTACGCTGCTCTGGATGAACGCGTCCGGCATGGCCCGGGCGATTTCATGTACCGCTTTCCAGCCGGTGCAGTGCCCGGGAGCCAGCACCTGCGGCCCGGCCGCTTTCAGCTCCTCAACCGTCTGGGGGATGATGCTCTCGAACAGCGGGCCGCTGAGGTGCAAGCCGCCCAGCAGGGCGTACACGTTCTCTATCCCCGTCACATTTTGAGCGTGCCTGATGATGTTGATCACCCCCGAATGGCTGCAACCAGTCAGAATCGCCAGCCCCTTGCCCCGCACGTTGAACACCAAAGCCTGGTCGTCGTAGATCCAGGGGTCGGGCTGCCAGCGGCCATCGACCAGAGCGTGGTGAATAGGGAAGCCCTTCTCGAAGTCGGTGGTCCTGGCCACCTGGCCGGTCACCAGCCCCCGTTCGTTCAGCAGCAGCGATGGCTCCTCGCTCTCCACAAGCTGCACGCCCTCCTGGAGCAGCGCCCCACGGTCAACCGGCGGCAACTTCACCTCCCGGCCGTTGGGAAGGGCGATCTTGCGCTCAAGGAAGGCGTCCGGATGAACGACGAAGGGCAGGTCTCGCTTGCCCAGCCGCCGTAGGAGGCCAACCAAGGCTCCAGTATGGTCGGCGTGGCCGTGGCTGAGAACGATGGCTCGCACGTCGGCCAAAGAGGTCTCCAGCACGTCTATATTGCGAAGGACTCCATCAGGGCTGAGGCCGGCGTCAAACAGTACCGATTCCTGCTGGCCGTCGGCTATCACTGTTGCCAGCGCACAGAAGCCGTGCTCGGCGATCAGCCTGCTTTGCCTGCCGCCGACGGTATCGCCCAGCCTCGGCTGCTTGGAGACCTCGCTACTGGTCATCAGCAGATCGACGTAGTTGTCCATGAGGATGGTGATCTCTACGCTGTCCACTTGTTTCAGGCTTACGTTCTTGGGCTGCATGCTCGATTCCTCACCAAGCCTATTTGGCCGTGCTCTCCAGCACCTCTTCCGGCCCCGCCAGCCTGCCGGCGATCGCGCTTGCTGCCGCCACCGCCGGATTGGCCAGGTAGACCTCCGACTTGGGATGGCCCATGCGGCCGGGGAAGTTGCGATTGCTGGTGGCCACGCACCGCTCGCCTTCGGCCAGGATGCCCATGTGGCCGCCCAGGCAGGGCCCGCAGGTGGGGGTGGAGACGGCGCAGCCCGCCTCGGCG
>CAZXAF010000354.1:0-1363 GCA_964638905.1 uncultured Dehalococcoidia bacterium | reverse complement strand
CCGGTGCGGCTGATCCACCGCAGCGGCCACGCCTGCGTGCTCAACAGCCTGGCCCTCCGCCTGTGCGGCATCGGCAGGGAGACCGAGGAGCCCCCCGGCGGTTGCATGGAGCGCGACCTGGCCAGCGGCGAGCCCAGCGGCGTGCTGCTGGAGATGAACGAGCTGGTGGATAGGGCTGTGCCTCCTCTGAGCCGGGAAGAGATGGTTGAAGGCGTGCGCCTGGCCAGCCGGCGCTTCCTGGCTGCGGGCGTCACCTCCATCGTGGACACGACGCACACCAACGGCCCCTCGGAGTGGGAGCTCATGAGACGCCTGCGCCAGGAGGGCCACCTGTTGCCACGCTTGACGGCGATGGTCGGCTTCGAGCACAGGGAGGCAGCCGCTCGCTGGAAGGAGAACGGCGGCGATGCCTGGCTGGAGCTGGGGGCGGTGAAGATCATGATCAGGGAGCTGGGGGAGGAGATCCACCCGGAGGAGGATGCCCTGGCGGAGATGGTAGCCCAGGCCCACGCCCAGGGTTGGCAGGTCTCCATTCACGCCGTGGAGGAGCGGGCGGTGGCTGCCGCCGCCGGCGCTCTGTCGGCGGCGATGGCGCAGCGCCCACGCCGAGATCATCGCCATCGCATCGAGCACTGCGGCGTCTGCCCGCCGCCGCTGGTGGAGCGGATCGCGAAGGCGGGGATCACGGTGGTCACTCAGCCCTCCTTCCTCTACTACAACGGCGACCGCTATCTGCGGCAGGTGGCGGCGCAGAGGCGGCCCTACCTCTATCCTCTGCGCTCGCTGCTGAGGGCGGGCGTTCCGTTGGCTGCCGGCTCCGACTGTCCGGTGGTCGGGCCGGAGGTCATGCCCGGCCTGTACGGGGCCGTTGCCCGTCGCAGCAAGGGAGGCCGGCCCATCGGGGGTGAGGAGGGCATACCCATCGAGGAGGCGCTGGCCTTGTACACGACGGGCGCCGCTCATGCTGCGTTCGCTGAGAGCGAGCGGGGCAGCATCGCTGCCGGCAGGCTGGCCGACCTGGTGGTGCTCTCGGGCGATCCCACAGCCTGCCCGCCGGATGAGCTGCTAGCCCTGCGACCGGAGATGGCCATCGTCGGAGGGCAGGTGGCCTGGTGCTCCGATCAGTGGTGATCCGTGTAGGGTTGACTGTAAGCTGGGACATACATAAGATGGGCACTGGCACTCTTAGCATCCTTGGCCGGGGGGAGGGGAAGTATTTGCTTGAAGTAGTAGTAGGCCCGCACGAATCGCTGGAGCAGGCCCTGCGGCGATTCAGCAAGATGGTCCAACAGACGGGCGTTCTGGCTGAGGCGCGACGGCGAGAGCACTATGAGCCGCCCAGCGTCAAGGCCAAGAAGAAGAA
>CAZXAF010000353.1:0-1369 GCA_964638905.1 uncultured Dehalococcoidia bacterium | reverse complement strand
GGTTCCCCATACCCCAGCCTTCAGGCTGGGGTCATGCGTGAACCTGGGAGCGCTGAACCCAATTGCTGACCAGCCGCTCGCCCAACCTGCTCGCCAGACCCGTAACAATGCCCTCTTCCGATCGTCTTAACAGACGGTTATGGTCAAGCTAGGGTTGAAGCGTAGACATCCCAAGAGATCACCTTCTGCGGAGGCGCTCAAGCACTCCAAGGAGGCCCTCGACCGCCCTATAGTGGCTTCCCAGACGGAGTGTCTCCTCCGGAGTTGAGGGTTAGGCTCGCCGGCTTGAGGAGCGGGACTAGAACGCTATTCTGAACCCCGCGTACTGCCCGCTGGCCTCTCCCCACCGCACATCGACCTTGTCCACCCGCGCCTGCCGTGACCCCTCTTTGAGGTGCTCAACGAGCCGCTCCAGTCGTTCCCGCTGGCCTTCCGCCACCACCTCCACCGAGCGCATATCGGGCAGGTTGCGCACGTAGCCCGTCAGACTCAGGGAGACCGCGCGGCTGCACACGAAGTCGCGGAAGTTCACGCCCTGCACACGGCCCCTCGCGATGGCATGCAGGGAGACGGCGGCTGCTGCGGATTCAGACGCTTCGTTCATGGTCCTACGCTGACAGCAGCTCGCCCACTACCTCCTCGGCCAGCTCGGGCGGCACATCGTGCCGAATGACCGGCCGGCCGATGCCCTCCAGGAGGACCCAGTGGATGGCGCCACCCTTGATCTTCTTGTCCAGAGCCATCGCTGCCAGCACCTTTTTGGCATCGAGCCCGCTCGCTCGCAGGGGCAGGCCGAACCTGGCGATGAGCGCGTCCTGCCGCTCGGCTAGCTCCGGCGGAAGGAGCCCCATGCGGCAGGCGATGCGAGCGGCGCCGGCCATGCCCACAGCCACCGCCTCGCCGTGGAGCATGTCGGCATACTCGGCGGCTGTCTCCAGGCCGTGGCCGATGGTGTGGCCGTAGTTGAGGATAGTGCGTCGGCCGGTCTCCTCCCGTTCGTCCTCGCTGACCACCGCCGCCTTGAGGGCGACGCTGCGGCTGATGACCTCGGTGGTGACCGCCGGCTCCAGGCTCACGGCGGCCTCGGCCTTCTCCTCCAGCAGGCGCAGGAGCTCCTCGTCCATGATCAGGGCGTGCTTGATGACCTCCGCCCAGCCGGTGGTGAGCTCTCGCGGCGGCAGGCTCTGGAGGGTGGACACGTCGGCCAGCACCAGGCGGGGCTGGTAGAAGGCGCCGATGAGGTTCTTGGCCTCCCTGTGGTTGACCGCCACTTTCCCGCCGATGGCGGCATCCACCATAGCCAGGAGGCTCGTGGGGACGTGGACGAGGGGCAGGCCGCGCAGAAAGGTGGCGGCCACGAAGCCAGCCA
>CAZXAF010000352.1:0-1384 GCA_964638905.1 uncultured Dehalococcoidia bacterium | reverse complement strand
CCCTGCCGTCCACCGGCTACGCGCTCGCCTGCTACTACATCATCGCCCCCAGCGAGGCCATGGCCAACCTGGCCCGCTACGACGGCGTCAAGTACGGCTACTCGAACATGCGCGGCGACAGCATGTGGCGGAACTTGGAGCTGACCCGCCAGCACGGCTTCGGCGAAGAGGTGAAGCGGCGGATCATGCTCGGCACCTATGCCCTCTCCGCCGGCTACTACGACGCCTACTACCTGAAGGCGCTCAAGGTGCGCACCCTCATCCGCCGCGAGTTCGACGCCGCCTTCGAGAAGTGCGACGCGCTGGTGACCGCCGTCGCTCCCACGCCCGCCTTCAAGATCGGGGAGAAGACGGACGACCCCCTCCAGATGTACCTCAGCGACGTCTGCACCATACCGGTGAACATCGCCGGCCTGCCCGCCATCTCCGTCCCCTGCGGCCTTGCGGACGCCAGCCCTGAGCCCGGTCGAGGGGGTTTGCCGGTGGGCGTCCACATCATGGCCAAGCCCTTCGACGAGCCGACCATCCTGCGTGTGGCCTACGCCTACGAGCAGGCCACCGAGTGGCACAAGGCCAGGCCCAAGCTGTGAGGTGATGACGATGACGATGGAGCCAAACGAGGCCCAACTGCTTCTCGCCCGCGGATATAACTGAGCGGAGTCCCTGTTGCTGGCCGTGAGCCAGGAGCTAGGGATACAGAGCGAGGTCATCCCCCGCATCGCCACTGCCTTCGGCGGCGGCTTCGGCGGCCGAGGCGAGGTCTGCGGCGCCGTCATCGGCTCGCTGATGGCCATCGGCCTCAAGCACGGCCGAGACGGGTCCGCGCAACCCAATAAGCAGGCCTACGCCCTGGCCCGCGAGTTCTGCCGCCGCTTCGAGCAGGAGACAGGCCACCTCTACTGCCGCGATCTGACAGGGATGGACCTGACCACACCGGAGGGCCTGGAGGCCTACCACGCCTCGGATGTCCCCCTGCGCGTCTGCCTGCCGGCGGCGGGCGCCGCCTTTCGCCTGGCGACGGAGCTCCTCCGGAGGCCCGACCCGTCGGCCGATGCTTGAGGAGATGGTGGAGGTTGCCTGCTACGCCGGCGGCCGCTACCCTGAGCGACCGCAGCGGGTGACCTGGCGCGGCGAAGAGCACGAGGTGGTGTCGGTGGAGAGCGAGTGGCAGGAGCCGCGCCGCCGCTGCTATCTAGTGCGCCTGGAGGGCGAGTGCTTCCTCCAGCTCTACTACTACGAGCGCCCCGACCGCTGGACAGCCGTGGAGGTAGGCGGGGAGTAGGGGGCAGGGGGGCCGGCGGCCCCTAGCGCCAGGGCCTGCCGGCCGCCAGGCGCAGGAAGTCGGCGTGGGCGCCGGGCGCTCCGGCGACCGTCCCCTCGCTGC
>CAZXAF010000351.1:0-1386 GCA_964638905.1 uncultured Dehalococcoidia bacterium | reverse complement strand
GCAACACCACCATCCCCACCGCCAAGAGCCAGATCTTCACCACCGCCGCCGACAATCAGCCGAGCGTGGAGATCCACGTCTTTCAGGGCGAGCGGGCGATGGCCGGCGACAACAAGTCGCTGGGCCGCTTCCTCCTGGACGGCCTCCTGCCAACGACTCGCGGCGTGCCCCAGATCGAGGTGAGCTTCGACATCGACGCCAACGGCATCCTCAACGTCAGCGCCCGCGACAAGGGCACCGGCCGCGAGCAGAAGATCACCATCGTCGCCGGCTCCGGCCTGTCCAAGGGCGACATCGAGAAGATGAAGCAGGAGGCGGAGACCTACGCCGAGGAGGACCGCCGCCGCCGCGAGGACATCGAGCTGCGCAACCAGGCGGACAGCCTGGCCTACAACGCCGACAAGACCATCCGCGACCTGGGCGACAAGATCCCCGCCGACATGCGCACGGAGGTCGAGGCCAAGGTGAAGGAGGTGCGCGACGCCCTCCAGGGCACGGACGCCGAGGCCGTTCGCCGCGCCCTAGCCGGCCTGACGGAGGCTATGCAGAAGATGGGCGCGCACGTCTACGGCCAGGCAGGGCCGGAGGCACCGCCGGGAGGCGAGCCGCCGGGCGCTCAGGGCGAAGGCCCCGCCGACGAGGGCACCGTGGAGGGCGAGTTCCGGGAGGTGTAGGTCCTAGAGAACGCGGGGGCCGAGGCAGTCGCCTCGGCCCCTTTTTTGTTGGCACCCCCCTTACCTCTTGCCTCGCGTCATCTGCTACAATAGATTGGATACGCATGGCTACCACCAAGCGCGACTACTACGACGTTCTCGGCGTTCCCCGCAACGCCAGCGCGGAGGAGATCAAGAAGGCCTTCCGCCGCCTGGCCATGCAGTACCACCCCGACCGCAACAAGCAGGCGGGCGCCGAGGAGCGCTTCAAGGAGATCAACGAGGCCTATGAGGCCCTCTCCGACCCCGAGCGCCGCCTGTCCTACGACCGCTTCGGCCACGACGGCCTGCGCGGCTTCGACCTCGGCCGGCCGTTCGATGGCTTCGACCTCGGCGGCTTCGGCGATGTCTTCGACGCCTTCTTCGGCGGCACGGGCACTCGCGTCCGCCGACAGCCGCGGCGCGGCAACGACCATCGCGGTCGCCTGGCCATCTCCTTCGAGGAGGCCGCCTTCGGCTGCCAGCGAGAGATCGAGGTCACCCGCACCGAGCTGTGCTCTCGCTGCGGCGGCCAGGGCAACGAGCCCGGCAGCCAGCTCGCCCGCTGTCCCGCCTGCGACGGCACCGGCGAGGTAAGGCGTGCCCAGCGCAGCGTCTTCGGCCAGTTCGTCAACGTGGCCGTCTGCCAGCAGTGCGGCGGCGAAGGGCGGATCATCACCGAGCCCTGCAAGGA
>CAZXAF010000350.1:0-1390 GCA_964638905.1 uncultured Dehalococcoidia bacterium | reverse complement strand
CGGCCGGCCAGGCTGCGGGCTGCCATCGCTCGCTTCGAGCGGGGGGAGATAGGCGAGGACGAGCTGCGGCGGGTGGAGGATGAGGTGACCATCGAGGTGCTCGAGGAGCAGGTGGAGGCCGGTGTCGACATCGTCGCCGACGGCCAGATCCGCTGGGAGGACGACCAGACCTACTTCGCCCGCCGGATGGAGGGTTTCACCATCGACGGCCTCATTCGCTACTTCGATACCAATACCTACTATCGGCAGCCGGTAGTCACCGGCGCTGTCCAATGGCGGGAGCCGGTGACGGTCGAGGACTATCGCTTCGCTGCTGCTCACAGCCCACGGCCGGTGAAGGCCTTGGTCCCCGGCCCCTACACGCTGGCCGCGCTCTCGACCAACGAGCACTACAGCAGCTTCGGCGAGCTGGTGCTGGCTCTCGCTCGGGGGCTGCGGCAGGAGGTGCTGGCCCTTGAGCGAGCGGGGGCACCCATTATCCAGGTCAACGAGCCGGCCATACTCAAGCGGAAGGAGGACTTCCCGCTCCTTCGTCAGGCTCTCGGAGAGATGATGGAGGGGGTGACGGCCGAGGCCCATCTCTATACCTGGTTTGGCGATATCGAAGGCCTCTTCCCCCAGGTCCTGGAGCTCCCCTTTTCCGCTATCGGTCTGGACTTCGTGATGGGGCCGGCCAACTACGAGGTCCTGAGGAAGGGCCCCTTTACCAAGAAGCTGGGCCTCGGTATCATCGATGCTCGCAATACGAAGCTGGAGACGGTGGAGCAGATCGTGGATCGCATCCAGCGGGTGAGCGATGCTGTGGCGCCGGACGACCTTTATGTCAATCCGAGCTGTGGCCTGGAGTACCTGCCGCGAGAGGTAGCGCAGGCGAAGCTGGCTCGCATGGCGGAGGGCGTTCGGCGAGCGCAGGAGGTGCTGAGGTGACCAAGGGTCTACTTACCACCACTGTTGGTAGCTTCCCCAAGCCGGACTATCTGACACGAGCCCGCAACCAGTTCTCCCTGGGCAAGATCGGCCGGGAGGAGTTGGCCGCTTTGGAGCGCCAGGCAACGGCGGAGGTGATTCGTCTCCAGGAGGAGATAGGCCTGGACATCCTGGTGCACGGTGAGATGGAGCGGGGCGATATGGTTGCCTACTTCGCTGAGCTGCTCACCGAGAGCATGGCCATCAGCGGGCTGGTGCGCTCCTACGGCAATCGCTATTACCGCAAGCCTATCATTATCGGCAAACTCCGCTGGCAGGGCCCGATGACGGTTGAGATGTGGCGCTATGCCCAGGGCTTGACCGATAAGCCGGTCAAGGGGATGCTCACCGGCCCCTACACCATGGTCGACTGGTCGTTCGACGAGTACTATGACTCGCGCCGCGAGGCGGTGCTGGACATGGC
>CAZXAF010000349.1:0-1397 GCA_964638905.1 uncultured Dehalococcoidia bacterium | reverse complement strand
CGAAGGCCGGACTCGAACCGGCACGGGAGTTGCCCCCCAACAGTTTTTGAGACTGTCGCGTCTACCGATTCCGCCACTTCGGCTTGGGGCGAAAGCTCGGCGCTTCCTCGAACTCTCGCCACTGCACACCCATTATAGCTAACTCTTCATGGCTTGCAAGTGACCTGCGACTCGTGATATGATACCGGCAACAATCGAAGGTTCGCTGTTGAACTTTTAAGTCGGTCCCGCGAGGCCGAAAAGGAGAAACAGTGACAGAGCACAATATCAATACCGATAGCCTGAATCGGGCGTGCAAGCCCTCTTGGCGTCGAGGCGACAAGAGGGCTTTTTGTTATGGTCTGCGATCATGGCCGAGCATGTGATCCTGTCGTCTGAGGACATTCGACGGTCGTTGAGCCGCATTGCTCACGAGATCGTCGAGAATAACCCCACTCTCCAGGATCTGGTGCTGGTGGGTATGCGTACCCGCGGCGTGCCCCTCGCTGCTCGCCTGGCCCAACGCATCGCCGACTTCGAGGGACGGCAGGTGCCCGTAGGAGCGCTGGACATCGGCCTCTACCGCGATGACATCTCCTACCTGGACCTCAAGCCTCAACTGAAGCCCACGGAGATACCCACGGACATAGCGGGCAAGCGGGTGGTGCTGGTGGACGATGTCCTGTTCACCGGCCGCAGCATTCGCGCTGCCCTCGACGCCCTTATCGACTTCGGGCGCCCCCAGCATATCCAGCTAGCTGTGCTGGTGGACCGCGGCCATCGGGAGCTGCCCATCCGCGCCGATTACGTAGGGAAGAACATCCCCACCGCTCGCCTCGAGGACGTCCAGGTTCTGCTGGAGGAGACCGACGGGCGGGACGCGGTGGTAGTGCTAACGACGGAGTAGTAACTATGATGGAACGAGCAACGCGAGGAAAGACAGCAGAGGAGGTGCGTCCGGTGGAGAACATTGAGCTCCCCACTTGGGAGCGTCGTCATGTTCTCGACCTGGACGACTTCAGCCGGGGGGAGATCGAGCAGGTCATAGAGACGGCCGGGGCGATGAAAGAGGTGCTGAGCCGCGAGATAAGGCGGGTTCCCACTCTGCGGGGGACTATCGTCGTCACCCTGTTCTACGAGACCAGCACGCGCACTCGCTCCTCCTTCGAGCTGGCAGCCAAGGTCCTGGGGGCCGATGTCGTGAGCGTGGCGGCGACTGCCAGCAGCGTGCAGAAGGGGGAGACCCTCATCGACAGCGCGCGTACCCTCCAGGCCATCGGGGCGAACATCCTGGTGATACGCCATCGCCAGTCGGGCGCTCCCTACCTGGTGGCCGACCGTACGGACATGAGCGTCATCAACGCTGGCGACGGCTGGCATGCCCATCCCACGCAGGCCCTCCTGGACGCCTACACAAT
>CAZXAF010000348.1:0-1428 GCA_964638905.1 uncultured Dehalococcoidia bacterium | reverse complement strand
CGGGAGGGCATGGCCACGCCCACCACGTTTTCGCTGCCCAGAGCGTCCACCGCGACCGCCGCCACCAGGCTGGAATCGACGCCCCCCGATAGGCCGATGACCGCCTTCTGAAAGCCGTTCTTCAGCAGGTAATCGCCGGTGCCCAGAACCAGCGCCCTGTACACCTCGGCGTCATCGGACATGGCAGGAGCGCGGCGACGTCGCACGGGCGGCTTCTTCTCCGTCAAGGGCTCGTCAGATAGGTGCACCCTGGTCACAGAAACGCTGCCGGTTGGCGTCACCCTTTGCTTGCGCCGTCGCGGCTCGTGCAGCCGAACCTGAAAGGTCTCCTCCACATCCAGATCGCAGATCAACAGCTCTTCCTCGAAAGCGGCGGCCTCGGCCAGAACCTCGCCCCAGGGGCTCACCACCATGCTGGCGCCATCGAAAACGAGCTCGTCCTGGCCGCCCACCTGATTGGTGTAGCTAATGAACACGGCGTGGTCGCTGGCACGCGTAGCCAGCATCTGCTCACGGAAACGCTGCTTGCCCATGTGGTAAGGCGAGCCGTTGATGTTGATGATCACCTGGGCACCACCATACGCCTGCGCTCTCATGGGGTCGTCCGGGTACCAGATGTCCTCGCAGATGTTTACCCCCACGCCGATGCCGGCCATCACATACACCGGGCACCTCGTTCCCGCCTGAAAGTAGCGGTTCTCGTCGAACACGCCGTAGTTGGGGAGAAACTGCTTGTGGTAGACGTCCACCAGCCGTCCGTCGTGGATGACAGCGGCGGCGTTGTGGACATCGTGGTCGCGGTCGACGAAACCGACCACGACGGTGATGCCCTGGCAGCCCTTGACCACCCGTTGAAGGGCGGCCAGATTGTCGCCAATAAACTGGGGACGCAGCAGCAGGTCCTCGGGCGGGTAGCCGGTGATGGTCATCTCCGGAAAGCTGAGCAGGTCGACGCCCAGCTCTCGCGCCCGGCCCACGTACTCCAGGACCTTGGCGCCGTTGCCCTCCAGATCGCCGACAGTAGTGTTTATCTGAGCCAGCCCCAGGCGCAACGTACGCACATCACCTCTCCCCTAAGCCGATTATCGTCCTTTGCCGAATGAGGGGTCAAGGCAGGTTTCATTATGGCAACGATTCATCACCCAAAGCTTGTGAAAGGGTTTACAATCCCCACCGGCAGGACTATAATGTCGCGGGGTTACCACACCCGGAGGGTCCCTGCAGCTACGGTAGAAGCGTCCACACCAGGTGGGGCATCACCTTACATACAAGCGCAGGCTATTGACGCCATCATAAACTGGGCAAACCTGTGTCCGTCGCCAGGTTTTCGGCCCCTGGGTCTACGGGGCTCCGGCGGTGGACAGGAGAAACAAGAAGCGAGAGCGATCTGACGGAAGGAGGGCATTCGTGTCGAAACTAAAGGAAGCG
>CAZXAF010000347.1:0-1431 GCA_964638905.1 uncultured Dehalococcoidia bacterium | reverse complement strand
AACGACCCCTACGATCCCTCCGGCGTGCCCTCGGCCGCGATCTGGCCGCCGCGCTCGCCGACCAGGGGGCCCCAGGTCGATGCTGTCGTCGGCGCTACTCCACCAGCCCTTCCCTCAGGGCCCGCGTGCCCGCCTCCGTACGAGAGGCGGCCACCATCTTGTGGAGGATATTCGCGACATGCTTGTGAGCCGTGAGGACACTGATGTGCAGGATAGTCGCAATCTCGCTGTCTGACTTGCCGATCCCCACCAGACGGAGAATGGTGAGTTCGCGGAAGGTCAGACTGTAGGCGTTTTGTCGCTCCATCTGACGCTCTATCCTACGTACTACGGTCGCCTCCTTTGGCCTGCGCTCGGCCAGATACTGCGACCAATGGCGCAACTGCGCCGCTGAGACGTCATGGCCCAGGACGGCGACCGGAGACACGTAATAGTAGTTGTCGTAGACTATTCCGTTGACAACAGCGACGGTGTGGGTGGACATCACGTCCATGATCAGCTGAGGGCCGAAGGCCCGCCAGTCGTACTGGCAAAGGCCGATGCACTTGGCGCCGGGAAAGAACCCGTTGAGCTTGCCCTCGTACTCGATCAGCCGTTCAGAGCCCGGCAGCCCCCGCAGCGCCCAGCCCATCTCGCCGGTCACGCGTAGGGCCTGGTAGCCCTCGGCCAGAGCCTGATCCGTCTGCGCCTGCAGCACGGCGACCATTCTGTCGGGGTCAAACACGCCCTCCTGCATATAAGCCTCGTCGAGAGTCAGGAACACCAGTTGGCCCCGGTCCAGGTAGAGCCCGGCGTCCAGCCCGTCGCTTCGCAAATAGGCCACAATGGCCTCCGCCGTACTGACATCCAAGATGTAGACCACCTTCTCGCGCCGCTCTAGTCCTTGGCGCAGGAAGGGCGTCAGCATCGCCCTGTGCTTTTCCGGCGTCTCGTAGAAACAACAGGCGTGATCCCCTGGCCGTAGCTCGGACATCGTGCGTAGGGGACGAATATCAGCCATCTCACCAACCTTCCCGCCAACGCGATACTGCCCCCATCGGCTTGCACTCGCGGTTGGAGATATTGCCGCCGATTTCGCTGCCGGCTAGCCTACCGTACCTTACAGATGTCCCTCATCGCGCCGGAGCGCACTCAGTCTACACCTGGCTGCCAGGGTTAGCAAGGAGAAAGACGCGACGGCCACCCTATCGCTATCATGAAGTGGACGACGGAGCTCGCCATCCACAGCACAACCGGGAGCACGCGCGCGGCTAGTCGGCGGTGGCGCCTGCTTTCTCCCGCTCGGCGTGCCTGGCCAGCACCGGCCGCAGGTACTGGCCGGTGAAGCTGCCCTCTGCCCGGGCGACCTCCTCCGGCGTGCCCTCGGCCACGATCTGGCCGCCGCGGTCGCCGCCCAGGGGCCCCAGGTCGATGATGTGGTCGGCGCTCTTC
>CAZXAF010000346.1:0-1434 GCA_964638905.1 uncultured Dehalococcoidia bacterium | reverse complement strand
TCGACGAGAAGCTGGTGCTAACCACCGACCCCTTCCGCGAGGACTTCGTGGTCACCGTCTGGACCGGCAGGGAGACAGCCGTCTACTCCGACGAGGACTTTGCCGAAGAGGAAGAGGAAGAGGAAGAGGAAGAACTGGAGGAGGGGAACGGCCATCGGGCCTAGGCCATCAGCCCTAGCGCTCGATGCGCTCCACAGGCCCCCGATCGCGGCCATCGTCGGGCTCCGGGTGGATGGTGACAATAGCGCCTGGTAGCCGCTTCTCGATATCAGCCTCGATCTGATCGCACAAATCGTGCACCTCCTGGATGGTACGAGCAGGGTTCACCAGGAGGTGCAGCTCTATGTACCGCTGGCGACCGGAGCGGCGGGTGCGCAGGTCGTGAAAGCCGCGCACCTCGGGCTGGTGAGCGAAGATGCTCTGGTTGATCTGCCTTTCGTCCTCCTCCGGCAGGCGCACGTCCATGATCTCGCCCAGGGAGCCTCTGATCATCCAGAAGGCCATCAACCACATGTAGCCAGCCAGGGCGAGAGCCACCACGGGATCGAAAACCTCAGCGCCGGTGAAGCGCACCAGCAGCAGGCCGATGATCACCATCGCTGCCTGAACGACGTTGGTCTGCAGATGGCGGGCCTCGGCCGATAGCGCCAGAGAGCCCTCGTTACTGGCGACCACCCGCATGTAGACCGACACCACCGTGTTGAGCACGGCGCTGGTGACCATCGCCACCAGGCCCAGGTTCACGTCGATAGTGTCGCTGCCCGCTATGATCCGTTGCACGGCCTGGTAGACGATGAACCCACCACCCAGGCCGACAACCCCCGCCGATACCGTCGCCGAGAGGCCCTCCGCCTTGCCGTGACCGTAGGGGTGCTCCCAATCGGCCGGTCGAGCGGCCACGCGCACGGTGAACAGAGCGGCAGCGGCGGCCAAGAGGTCCTGGCCGCTGTCCAGGGCGTCGGAGAGGACGGCGATGCTGCCGCTGACGAGGCCGATAGTGAGCTTGAGGATCAGCAGCCCCAGGGTGACCGTCAAGGATAGAGCGGCAGCCCGAACGGCGATACTCATATTGCACCAGCGGTCGCAATCTAAGGGCTTGGGCTAGCCTTTCTTGCGAGCGACAACACTACGGGCCGCATCGGCGATCTTTTCGGCGGTGAGGCCGTAGCGCTCCATCAACTGGTCCCAGCGACCGGAAACGCCGTACTGGTCCTGCATGCCGATGAAGGCCATAGGCGTCGGCTGGTGCAGGGCCAGCGTCTGGGCTACAAGGCTGGCCAGGCCGCCGTGCACCAGGTGATCCTCGGCGGTGACGACAGCGCCGGTCTCCCTGGCCGCTGCCAGCACCGCCTCCACATCCAACGGCTTGAGGGAGGACATGTTGAGAACGCGGCAATCGATGCCCTCCGAGGCCAGAAGCTCGGCCGCCTCCAG
>CAZXAF010000345.1:0-1479 GCA_964638905.1 uncultured Dehalococcoidia bacterium | reverse complement strand
GAACGATCGGGTCCACCGCCGCGAAAGGCTCGTCCATCAGCAGCACCGGCGGGTCGGCGGCCAGCGCTCGGGCCACTCCTACCCGCTGCTGCTGGCCGCCGGAGAGCTCGCCGGGATAGCGGTTGCCCATCTCCGGCTCCAATCCCACCATCTCGATGAGCTCTTCGATGCGCTTCTCGGTACGACGGCGATCCCATCCCAGCAGCTTGGGCACAGTGGCGATGTTCTCGTCGACGGTGCGGTGAGGAAAGAGGCCCACCTGCTGAATGACGTAGCCGATGCCCCGCCGGAGCGCATGGGGATCCAGCTCCTGGATGTCGCGCCCGCCCACCTCGATCCGGCCGGAGGTGGGCTCGATGATCCGGTTGATCATCTTAAGGATGGTTGTCTTCCCACAACCCGAGGGCCCGACGAGGGCCGTCACCTGGCCGGCGGGCATCTCCATAGACAGGCCTTCCACCGCCGGTGCGGACGCGCCGGCATACCACTTGGTGACCTGATCGAGCCGAATGCTCGCTTCGCTCATTTGAATGCGCTCACCTGCCCGATAGCGAATCGACCGTCTGCGCCTGGTGGAAGAAATCTAGCCGCGACGAGTCTACACGTCAAGCCCTGCAGATCGCTCGCTACCAGGCTCCAGTATGCCAGCCATGGCCGTCAGCGACCAGCGCATGAGCGCCTATCTGACCGAAGTGCTATAATTCAGCGCGGCAGCGGTTGGCCTCGCCGACCTACGAGCAGCGAGGCCATCGCCCCAGGCAAGGCTGGTCAATGGCAACCAAATGGTGGGGTTGGGGCGAAGAGCAGCGGACCTTCGTCCTGCCGGATTCACAGCAGTTCTGGGCACTTGTCCGCAGTCGGCTGGGCGAGCCTGGCGTCAGCCAGCGCATCGGATCCCTCGCTGAGGTCTCCGTACCACCGTCCCGTCTGGAATCGAAGGCCCTGGAGGCCCTCCGCAGGGCCACCGGCGCCTCATCCCTTACCACCGATAGCGCTGACAGGGCCGTCCACAGCCTGGGCAAGAGCTATTGCGACCTTGTGCGCATCCGCCGAGGAAAGATCCCCCACGCCACCGATGCCGTCGTCTATCCGGAGACGGAGGAGGAGGTAGCGGCCCTTCTGGATGCGGCCGCCGAGCAAGGGCTCGCCGTGATCCCCTTCGGTGGCGGCACCTCGGTGCTCGGAGGCGTCGAGCCGACCGGAGCGAAGCCGACGGTCACCCTCGACCTGAGACGGATGAACCGCATGCTGCGGCTGGACCCCCTGGCAGCGACGGCCACCCTCGAGGCGGGGGTTCTCGGCCCCTCCCTGGAGGAGCAGATCAACGCCCAGGGCTTCACCCTCGGTCACTTTCCTCAATCCTTCGAGTGCTCGAGCCTCGGCGGCTGGATCGCCACCCGCTCGGCAGGCCAGAACTCCACCCTCTACGGCAAGATCGAGCACAGAGTCGAAAGCCTGCGCATGGCCTTCCCCGGCGGC
>CAZXAF010000344.1:0-1513 GCA_964638905.1 uncultured Dehalococcoidia bacterium | reverse complement strand
GGCAGAGCTCGTGTTCGAGGGCGAGTGGACGAAGGATCAGTAGTGGGTGTCGGCACGCGCATTGTCTAGGCAGGGAAGATGCCATTAGTGTAGGATAGCAGCTATGGAGGCGCGGATTCAGTACGCGACGACGAAGGACGGCGTGAGCATTGCCTTCTGGGCGCTGGGCGAGGGCACGCCACTGGTGCAGATGCCCAGCTTCCCATTTAGCCATGTCCAGCTGGAGTGGCAGCTTCCCGGGTGGCGGGGCTGGTACGAGCGCCTGGCGGAGAGGAGGATGCTCGTCCGGTACGACAATAGAGGGAACGGCCTGTCGGACCGAGACGTGACCGACTTCTCACTCGACGCCCTGCTGCTGGACCTGGAGGCGGTGGTAGACCGCCTGGGCCTGGAGAGACTGGCTCTGTTCGGGCCTCTCAACTCGGGGCCGGTCGCCATCGCCTATGCCGCACGCCACCCGGAGAAGGTATCGCATCTTGTCCTGTGGTGCTCCTACGCGCGGGGCTCTGACTACTATGAATCGCCGCAAGTTCAGGCTCTACGCGCACTTAGAGATAAGGACTGGGACATATACACGGAGACGACGGCGCATGCCTTCCTTGGATGGTCGGCAGCTGAGGAGGCGCACCAGTTCGCCGCCTACATGCGGGAATGCGTAACGCCGGACGCGGTGCTGGCAGCGTGGCCCGCCCAAACAGAATATGATGTTATGGCTCTCCTGCCGCAGGTGAGTTCACCGACGCTGGTGCTGCATCGCCGCCAGTTTCCCATCTCGGACGTGGCCGCCGCCAAGCTTCTGGCCTCCCGAATACCGAACGCCCGCCTGGCCGTCCTGGAGGGGGCATCGGCAGCACCCTGGATCGGCGACATGGAG
This sequence comes from uncultured Dehalococcoidia bacterium, assembly GCA_964638905.1. GTDB lineage: Bacteria > Chloroflexota > Dehalococcoidia > SM23-28-2 > SM23-28-2 > SM23-28-2. Next base: position 639 of record CAZXAF010000344.1, on the reverse strand, counting down.
GCAGTGCTGAGGGCCATCGACGAGTTCCTGGGCGAGGGTGAGGAGACCGCAACGGCGGCCCAGCCTGCGGCGGGCGCTGTTCACACCATACTGTTCACTGACGTTGAGGGCTCGACCGTGCTCACCCAGCGGCTCGGCGATGCGAAGGCGCGGGAGGTGCTGCGGGCGCACGAGCGCATCGTGCGGGAGGCGCTCAAGGCGCACGGCGGCTCCGAGGTGAAGACGATGGGCGACGGGTTCATGGCCTCTTTCTCCTCGGCGACGCGGGCGCTGGAGTGCGCCATCGCCATGCAGCGGGCGTTCGCCGAGCACGACGAGTCGGCGGATGAGCCGTTGCGGGTGCGCATCGGCCTCAATGCCGGCGAGCCGATCGCGGAGGAGAAGGATCTCTTCGGGACGGCGGTGAACATGGCGGCCCGCATTGCGGCGAAGGCGGAGGGCGGGGAGATCCTGGCCTCGGACGTGGTGCGGCAGTTGGTAGCGGGCAAGGGGTTCCTGTTCGCGGACCGAGGGGAGACGGCGCTGCGAGGGTTCGAGGACCCGGTGCGGCTGTATGACCTCAGGTGGCGGGGGGAGAACGCCTGATGGAGCCACGCATCCAGTACACGCAGACAGCCGACGGCGTGAGCATTGCCTTCT
>CAZXAF010000343.1:0-1514 GCA_964638905.1 uncultured Dehalococcoidia bacterium | reverse complement strand
GCAAGCACTCCGGGGACGGCGAGGACCACGGGCAGCACGCCGCCAGGGTTCAGGGCACGATGCTCTTCAACGTGCAGGTAGATGGCAGGGCTCGAAACAAGCGGGCCGGCTGTGGCGAGCGTGGGGGAGCTGGGCAGGACGACGACGTAGGCTGCGACATCGCCGTTCAGCACAGGCTTGACTGTCCACGACTGAGTGGCCGATGAGCCGGCGGCGATCGGGTCCACCACAAGGGTTCGCTGGGGTGACCAGTCCTCGGGGTCTATGTAGGTACTCTGATCAAGGGCCACGAAGTCCAGATTGGCGATGAGAGGGGGTGTGACTTCGGAGCCGTTGTTGGAAATCTCCGACGTGAATGTGAACGTGTCGCCGGTGAGCGCCGATACCTCGGATTTGCTCACGGAGACCCTTAGGTCGCTGGCGGCGGCGTTCTCCTGGTCGAAGGCCGGAGCGCCGCTCGAGACCATGGCGACCAGGAGAACCATAAAGAGCGCGGCCGCGATCGCAGCAGGGCCCAGCCGGGTCGGCCTCATCTGTCGATCCCCCCTTGGAGCCGGAGGCGGTCAGCGACGACGAATGCCACGGCCAATGCGATGACGGCGGCGACGACGGGAGCGATAAGAAGGGTCCACTCCTGGCCCAAACTATGGTTTGTCACGATAACCCTGTCGACAAAGCGCGATCCCGCAGTCACCGGGTTGATCCGAGCGATGTGATCTCCGAACCACCCCGTAAGAGGTATCCGCGTGGGTGCGAGAAGTACTACGAACACGAAGAAGCTCGCTGCTAGACTCAGACGGTTCGAGTTAGAAAGGATGCTGACGATGACGCCGAGGGAGGCGAACGCGGCGGTCAGGAGACTGCCCACCACGAACCCGGCGACCACGGCGTTGGCGAAGAGGCCGGGGCCTGCCTTAAGGGTCCAGACGTACGGGACGGCAACCAGCATGAGGACCGGCCACACGGAGACAGCCGCAAGAAGCTTGCCCAATCCAATTTGACGGCGAGGAACGGGCGTGAGCAAAAGGCTTTCCAGGGTCTCGCGTTCGCGCTCGCCGCTCACCGTGTCGGCGCCGAAGAGGAGGCTTACGGCCACGCCGATACCCAACGTAATCTGAACGACCATGTTGACCGTGTCCCTCTGATCGATGATGTTCAGCTCTTTATTCGTTGCCGCAAGGTATGTGAGCAGGCTAAGGAGAAGGCTGAACGCGAAGACGATGATAGGTCCCCGCCACGACAACCAGATGTCGCGGAGCTCCTGTACGGCCACTACCAGCCACCCGTACGCGGGGGCTTTGGCTGCCGAACGCAGGCGGTAGTCGCTGCGGGCCAACGAGGTCACCGCCGCCCCTCCTCCGTGAGGGAGAGGAACGCATCGCTCAGCCGGCCGCCTTCCAGCTCAAAGGAGAGGATGAGCACGTCCACATCGATGAGGGCACGGATGGCGCTGTTTATCGGCACCCCTCCGTGCTCGTCGAGCCAGGCGCTGTCGAAGGTGGCGGTGAGCCAGC
>CAZXAF010000342.1:0-1519 GCA_964638905.1 uncultured Dehalococcoidia bacterium | reverse complement strand
CCAGTGAAGACCGACCTCGTTCAACACGACATAAACGATAATGGCGGTGCTGCCAATAAGGGCCAGGTTGTGAGCGAGGGCCAGCGATGCAGAGGCAGTCTGCCTCTCCTGAAGATAGCGCGTCAGGACGTGTGCCCTTGACGCCCCTTTTCCAGCCAGCAGCCGCAGACGGGCCCGAGTGCTGGAGACAGCCGCCGCCTCCGCTGCCGTCACGAGCGCCAGCAGAACAAGGGCGCCCACCAGCAGCACCACCCCCGGCCAGCTACTATGCTCCACGCTTCCTCGCCACCCCTCCCTTTCGAGCGGACTTTCGCCGAATGCGAGCCGGAACCCCGGCCACCACCGCATCCGGCGGCACGTCTCGATTCACCACCGAGCCGGCGCCGGTGGAGGCGCCGTCGCCGACCTTGACCGGCGCCACGAGCATCGTGTCGCTGCCGATGAAGGCCCTCCGGCCGATAACCGTGCGGTGTTTGCTCACGCCGTCGAAGTTGCAGGTAACCGTCCCCGCTCCGATGTTGGCCTCATCGCCCACCTGGGCATCGCCCACGTAGCCGAAGTGACCCATCTTCGCACCTCGCCCCAGGCGGGACTTCTTCACCTCGGCGAAGTTCCCTATGTGCACGCCGCTGGCCAGGTGGGCACCCGACCGCAGGTGGCTGAAGGGCCCTACGCTCACGTCGTTCTCCAGCACCGCCTGCTCCACCACCGAGGCGACAACCCGACACCGGTTGCCGATAGTGGAGTCGCTGACGACAGCATTCGGGCCGATCTGGCAGGCCTTGCCGATGCGCGTCCGGCCGGAGAGGACGGTATTGGGATGGACAACGGTCTTCGCTCCCACGCTCACGCCATCCTCGATGTAGGTGGTCGCCGGGTCGACGATGGTAACCCCGGCGAGCATCAGCTTCTGGCAGAGACGCTGCCGGGCCAGGGCCTGCGCCCGTGGGCGCGACAGGGCCTCGATTACTCTCTCTTTGGCTGCCGCGTAGCCGTCACGGGCGATGGCCTCCTTGAGCTGATCCCGCAGGGAGGACGTAAGCTCCAGGCCCAGCTCTGTGGCCAGCTTCTTGACCTGAAGGCCAAGGCGAATGGCCTCGCCGGAGGTATTTGTGGACGCTGCCCTTGCCCTTGCCATCACCTGCTACAACCTCGGAAGCCTTCAGCCGATGCCACCGACGGACCTGGCGGACGGACTCTCGCCGGCCGATGCCGTACAGGCCAGGCCTTTGCTAAGCGGAGAAAAGCGCCGAGGGTCGTGCGGATAATGGAGCAGGTGTGAACTCGCCGGGACACACGGAGACTGGCAGGTGAGGATATCGAGTGGTCTTGACTCACCAAGAAATGAGCCGCAACGCTTTGATTCGTCGCCTGAGGACGAATCGGTTTCCTGATCGTCCAAAAAAACTACGACCCTCTTACCGCAACGCCGCTGCCTGTTTTTTCGCATGGGCAACGGCGTCATACTCTCTTTATATGGTAGCCTTAAGCACCCAGGCTGTCAAGTTCAGCGCCTTTG
>CAZXAF010000341.1:0-1532 GCA_964638905.1 uncultured Dehalococcoidia bacterium | reverse complement strand
CCTGTCCTCCACCTGCGAGGTGACCGAGTTCAGCCCCGGCCGCTCCTTCACCTGGAATGGCAGCCTGCTCGGCTCACGCCTATCGTTTGCCCACCTGGTGCAGCCGGTGAACGGCGGCTCGCGAGTCGTCCTGCGCATCGAGGCCTCGGGCCCCACGGCGCTCGTCGCATCCCCCGCCCTGCGCCCCTCCTACAGTTGCATGCTGAACTGCTCCCTGCGGCGGCTGAAGCACACCCTGGAAGGAAAGCCCTCCTAGGCCGCGCTCGCTGTCCCCTTCGCCAGCGCCGAACCTTGATAGCCGATCGTCGCCGATGTACAATACAGATACTGATTGGTAGGTGGAGGGATCGCATAGAGGCTGAGTGCGCCCGCCTGCTAAGCGGGTACCCCGAGAGATCGGGGTCATGGGTTCGAATCCCATTCCCTCCGCCACGGCCTTTGTGATCGAGCAGATTCGGGGTCCCGAAGCTGGCTAGATAGCCCCAGACGGGGCTTATTTTTACCGATTGGCCATGCCGCGTTACCACATCTGGACCGTGGGCTGTCAGATGAACGAGGCCGACTCGGCCAGGCTGGCGGCCGGCCTTCAGCGCCTGGGCTGGGAGGAGACCCCTCGGCCCGAGGAGGCCGACCTCGTTGTCCTCAACACCTGCGTCGTCCGCCAGAAGGCCGAGCAGCGAGGCATCAGCAAGCTCGGCGCGCTGCGACGCCTGAAAGAGCGTTCCAACGGCCGCCGTCCGAAGATCGCCGTGATGGGCTGCATGGTCGGCCTGCGCACGGACGGCCTGCTCGAGCGTTTCCCCTTCGTCGACGTCTTCGCCCGCCCCCAGGCCTTCGGCGATGTCCTGGCGGCTGTAGTGCCCCAGAAGGACGCAGGCGGGGAGTTCTGGCCGGAGTCCTTCCCCCAGGCCCCTGGCCCCACAGCCTACGTGCCGGTCATCCACGGCTGCAACAAGTTCTGCACCTTCTGCATCGTCCCCTATCGCCGCGGCCGCGAGCGCAGCCGCCCCCTCGCCGACGTAGCCCACGAGGTGAGCGTGCTGGTCTCCCGCGGCGTGAAGGAGGTGACCCTCCTGGGCCAGACGGTGGAGGCCTACGGCCACGACCTGCCCGACAGGCCCAGCCTGGCCGACCTCTTCCGCGCCGTCCACGATATCGACGGCCTGGAGCGCATCCGCTTCCTTACCTCCTACCCCAAGGACATGACCGACGACATCATCCGGGCGGTGGCCGATCTCCCCAAGGTGTGCGAGTGCTTCAACATCCCCGTCCAGTCGGCCGACGACGCGATCCTGGCCCGCATGCGTCGCGGCTACACGCTGAGCGAGTACAGGACCGTGGTGGACAGGATCCGCCGCTCGCTGCCCACCGCCGCCATCACCACCGACGTCATCGTCGGCTTCTGCGGCGAGACCGAAGAGCAATTCCGCCGCAGCCACGACCTGCTGGCCGAGCTGCGATTCGACAAGGTGCACGTGGCCGCTTACTCGCCGCGGCCGGGCACCATCGCCTGGCGCACCCTGGCCGACGAC
>CAZXAF010000340.1:0-1538 GCA_964638905.1 uncultured Dehalococcoidia bacterium | reverse complement strand
GTGCCCGGCATCGGCAAGACGACCCTGGCTAAGGCCGTCGCCCGCTCCCTGGGCTGTAGCTTTCAGCGCATCCAGTTCACGCCAGACCTGTTGCCCAGCGACGTGACCGGCATCTACTTCTTCAACCAGAAGGCCCAGGAGTTCGAGTTCCGCCCCGGGCCGGTAGTGTCTCAGGTGCTCCTGGCCGACGAGATCAACCGGGCCACCCCCCGCACCCAGTCGGCCCTCCTTGAGGCCATGCAGGAGCGCCAGATCACTGTGGATGGCGACACCAGGCCCCTGCCTCGCCCCTTCCTCGTCCTGGCCACCCAAAACCCCATCGAGCTGGAGGGCACCTTCCCCCTGCCGGAGGCCCAGATAGACCGGTTCATGCTGAAGATCAAAATAGGCTATCCTACCGAAGAGGAGGAGAATCGGATATTGCTTCGTTTCGAGCACGAGGATCCTTTGGAAAGCCTGGAGGCCGTAACCTCGGCGGAGGAGCTGTTGACCCTGCAGGAGGAGAGCAGCCGCATTCGGGTGGAGGAGTCGGTGCGGGAGTACATCGTGCAGGTGGCACGGGCCACGCGGGAGCACCCGTCGGTGGAGCTGGGGGTCAGCCCCAGGGGCACCCTGTTTCTCTACCAGACCTCTCAGGCCCTGGCCGCCCTTCGCGGGCGGGATTTCGTCATCCCCGACGACGTCAAGCGTCTGGCTCCCTACGTCCTGACCCACCGCATCATCATCAACCCTCAGACCAGACTGCGCGGCCGTACCCCTGAGGAGGTGGTGATGGAGGTAGTGAATTCGGTTCCGGTACCGGTGGAGAAGTGAGTTGAGCCGAATCACCATTGATTACAGCAAGGAAACACAATTCAGCGAAGCCTGGATCGCTCTGGCGATGATGTTGACCGCCGTTGGCCTGATCTTCCGCCAAAAGGGCCTGATGCTGGTGGCGGCGCTGCTGCTCACTATCGTGCCCATAGCCTGGCTGTGGAACAAGTACGCCCTCTGCGGCCTGCACTACGAGCGACTCTTCAGCGAGCGGCGGGCCTTCCCGGATGAGACCCTGGAGCTCACCGTACGGGTTTCCAATTTGAAACTGCTGCCGGTGGGCTGGCTGCAGGTTGAAGATCAACTCCCGTTGGATGTGCCGCTCTTGGATGAAGAGCTGCTTCCCTCAGAGTCGTCGAGCTTTGGCCACTTAGTCACCGCCTTCTCCCTGCGCTGGTACCAGCGAGTGTCCCGCCGCTACCGGTTGCATTGCCCTCGACGCGGCTTTTACTGCTTTGGGCCAGCGCATCTGAAGTCGGGCGACCTGTTTGGCCTCTTCAGCGAGGAGGGATGGCAAAAGGAGTACGATTGGCTCATCGTCTATCCCAAGGTGGTGCCCATTGCCGAACTGGGGTTGTTGTCAAAAGAGCCCTTCGGCGAGACCAAAGCCAGGCAGCGCATCTTCGCGGACCCGATGCGCACCATCGGCGTGCGCGATCACCAGCCTGAGGATAGCTTCAAGCACATCCACTGGAAGGCCACCGCTCGCCAGCAAAGGCTGCAAA
>CAZXAF010000339.1:0-1542 GCA_964638905.1 uncultured Dehalococcoidia bacterium | reverse complement strand
CCATCCTGATCAACATCTTCGGCGGCATGGCCCGCGTGGACGTCATCGCCCAGGGGATCGTGGACGCCCACAAGGAGATGACTATCAAGGTGCCGGTGGTGGTCCGCCTGGCGGGCACCAACGTGGCCGACGGCGAGCGCATCCTGGCTGAGGCCAAACTGCCGCTGATCCGGGCCATCGGCCTGGGCGAGGCCGCCCGGAAGGCGGTGGAGGCGGCGGGGTAGGCCGCCATACAACGCCGGGAAAAGGATAGCCAATGCGCCAGGAACGGATCGCGGCGGCTCGGGAACTGATGCAGGCCAACGGCATCGATGCCCTGCTGGTGCTCACCCACGACGACTACATCTACTTCTTCGATGAGGACCGCTTCCAGCCGCGGGCCATCATCCCCCAGAAGGGACCGCCTGTCGTAATCTGCTCCCGTGGCGAGGAGAGGGAGATAAGGGAGAGCCTCGGCGCGCAGGATGTACGCGTCTTCGCCACCGTAGGCCAGCAGATACACGAAGTGGTGGGCACCATGCGGGGGCTCCAGTCAAGCCTCGGCAGGCCGCCGAAGATCGGCGTGCAGTTCTGGTTCGAGACGCCCGCCGTCCTCGTGCAGCTCTTCCAGCAGGCCAATCCCGAGCTGGAGGTCGTGGACTCCTCGCCGGTCATGGACACCCTGCGAATGGTCAAGTCGCCCGAGGAGCTGGCCCTGATGCGCGAAGCCGCTCGCATCGCCGAGCGGGGGATGGAGGCGGCGCTGCAGGCCATCAGACCCGGCGTCAGCGAGAACGAAGTGGCCGCCGAGGCCATCTATGCCATGCGCAAGGCAGGCGCCTCCGGCACGGCCGTACCTATCTTCGTCAACTCCGGTATTCGCTCGCTCTGGCTTCACGGCACGGCCACCGCCAAGGTCATCGACCCGGGCGACCTGGTCCTGATAGGCCTCGTCCCCGTCTTCAACGGCTACTGCGTCGACCTGACCAGGGTGGCGATAGTCGGCCAGCCCACAGACGACCAGCGCCGCCTGTTCGACACGTATGTCGCCGCCCAGCAGGCCGCCATCGAGGCCGTCAGGCCCGGCGTGCCCGTTTCCGAGCTCGACAAGGCAGCCGAGGCGGTGGTGAAAGACGCCGGCTTCGGCGAGCACTACGTCAAGGGGATAGGCCATGGCATCGGCCTCCGCTTCGAGGAGACGCCCGCCCCGACAATCCACCCCAAGCACGCTTCAGTGGAGCTACAGGAAGGAATGACCATCGCCGTCGGGCATCCCACCCTGGCGGTGCCCGGCATCGGCGGCGTCCGCCTGGAGGACACGGGATTGGTCGCCGCCAGCGGCTGGCAGAGCATCACCCAATACCCGAAGGAGCTATTCGTACGAACGTGACCCGAGAAACATCTGGGAGGAGTGCAGAAGCATGAGCGTTTTGGTCGATAAGAACACCCGCCTTGTCGTTCAGGGCATCACCGGCCGCGAGGGCGGCTTTCAGACCCGCCGCTGCATGGAGTACGGCACCAATGTGGTGGCCGGCGTCACCCCCGGCCGCGGCGGCGAGACCT
>CAZXAF010000338.1:0-1544 GCA_964638905.1 uncultured Dehalococcoidia bacterium | reverse complement strand
CCACGTAGTCGCTGCCCAGGTAGCGCACCGCGTCGTATTCCAGGTCCGGAATCCGCCCTCTCATCCTGGAAGCGAACCCATCCATACGGGCGAAACCCTTAACGATCGCAATGGGCAGATGTAACTTAGGCGCTTTCACTCCGAAAGCCCTCGCCGCAATGGTCAATGCTTCCTCGACTGTTGGGTGGCTGTCATCCGCGATATTGAAGGCTTTGCCAACGGCTTCATCGAGCCGCGAGAGATGCGCCACCGCGGCTGCCACGTCCTCGGCCCGCACGTTGGACAAGAGCCGCCTGCCCTTTCCCGGAATGGCCGAATTGGCGGTGGGCCGCGAGAAGACCTTGCCAGCGCCATCGTTGCAGCCGGGGCCGTAGACAGTGCAGGGGCGGGTGATTATTGCGGCAAGCCCTTCCTCAACCCTTTGCCACACAATATCTTCGCCGTCTCTCTTGCTTCTGCCGTAACTATCCTGGGGACTACGAGGAGCATCCTCCCTGAACGGCGTTCCCCGGTAGGGGCCATATACACTGGTCGAACCGACGTGGACGTATCTCTTGACCCCCGCATCGAGCGCCAGCTTGGTGATGCGATCCACTCCAAGCACATTAATGGGATAGAGCTCTTGATAGGGGGTAGAGAAGTTGCAGATGGCGCCGAGGTGAAAAACCCTGTCCACTCCTCCATCGAACAGGGCAGGTAGTGTCTGCGGCTTCGTAAGGTCCGCCCCCACGAACTCCACGCCCACCCTATCGAAGTATGACGTATCTTCCCGCGGCAGGTCCGTTGCCCGCACCTGGGCGCCGAGGGCCGCCAGGTGCTCCACCACGTACTTGCCTATGAAACCGGCGGCACCGGTTACCAACGCTATTCCCTTGAAGTCCATTGTCCCCCGCTTCCGCCAGCCGCCGGGCTATCTTACGCTCATTCCGTGAACTCGAGTAGCGGTCCGAAGTACTCGAACTTGCCCTTCCCGTCTTCTACGCTGACCTTCAACATGCGGCCGGTCTGGAGACCGATGTGGTCGTCGTCGGAGAAGGAGACGTTGACCCCGTCCAGCATCAAGTCGCTGTGGAAGTCCTGGATGGACTCCAGCGCGTCCATGAAGCCTTCGCGCGTCAGGTTATCGCAGCTCCTCTTGAGCGCTTCCACCGCCACCTCCGCCACCGTCTGACCGAAGATGGTGAAGTTGGTGGGGGTGGGCCCGTCGTACTCTTCCATGAGCTCGTAGTGCCTGGCGACCGCCGGGTCATCCTCCCAGGTCGCCAGCTTTAGGGCCTGGAAAGTGATGGCACCCTCCAGAAGATCGGCAGATACGAACTGGAACATCATGTCGTCGGAGTTGATGTAGCTCATCAACCATTGGGGATGCCAGCCCAGCCGGTCCGCGTTCTGGATGGCCTGGGCGGTGAAGCCGGGACTGCTGAAGAGGACGGCGACCCCGGCGTTGGAGTTCGCCAGGTTGGTCACCTGGGAGCGGATGGAGACATCCCCGTTGTTGTAGGACTGGTCGGCGACGATCTCGTTCTTGCTGGGGTCCAACCCCT
>CAZXAF010000337.1:0-1555 GCA_964638905.1 uncultured Dehalococcoidia bacterium | reverse complement strand
GCCATCCTGATCGGCAGGCAGCGGGAGTTCTGCCGCACCTGGCCGAACCAGCGGGAGGTCACGGTCAAGGGGAGCCACTTCGTTCAGGAAGACTCGCCGAGGGAGATCGGCCGGGCCATCGCCGAGTGGTACGCCTCGGTGTGAGGCCCATGCCTTGGTGTTAGCCAACGGAAAGGGCAGGACAAATGCCCTCCCCCTTCTAGCACGCCGCTGAATGGAGACGGCGGCGGCTGGGCCTGCCTTTCGCATCGGCCGACCGCCTTGCTATAATGGGGCCACTCACTCTAAGGAAGGAGCCGCCGATGGCCATCACCCGCGAAGAAGTCCAGCACGTCGCTATGCTCTTCCGCATGAGCCTCAGCGAGGAGGAGATCGCCAAGTTCCAGCAGCAGCTCTCCCAGATCATCGACTACTTCCAGATCCTCCAGGAGCTAGACACCGAGGGCGTCCCTCCCACCTCCAACCCCCTCCCGCTGCAGAACGTGATGCGCGACGACGAACCGCGGCCCTCCTTCCCCACTGATGACATCCTGGCCAACGCCCCCCGTTCCGAGCGCGGCTTCTTCCGCGTGCGGGCGGTTCTGGAATAGGCGATCGGGAGGCCAGCAGTGGAGCTTTACAGCCTCAGTATTCACGAAGCCGCCGACCTCCTCGCCCGCCGCGAGGTCTCCTCCCGCCAGCTCACCGAGGCCGTCCTCGACCGCATCCGTCAGGTGGAGGATCGGGTCAAGGCCTACGTCACCGTCACCGAAGAGCTGGCCCTGAAGCAGGCGGAGGAGGCCGACAAGCGGATCGCCGCCGGCAATGCCGCCCCTCTCACCGGCGTTCCGGCTGCCATCAAGGACGTCATCTGCACCAAGGGTGTCCCCACCACCTGCGGCTCCCGCATGCTGAAGAACTTCCTGCCGCCCTACCAGGCCCACGTGACCGAGCGCCTGCTCGACGCCGGCCTGGTGATGGTGGGCAAGGCCAACATGGACGAGTACGCCATGGGCTCCTCCACCGAGAACTCCGCCTTCTACCCCACCCGCAATCCCTGGGACCTGGAGCGCGTGCCCGGCGGCTCCTCCGGAGGCTCGGCGGCCGCCGTCGCCGCCGACGAGTGCATCTACGCTCTCGGCTCGGACACCGGCGGCAGCATCCGCCAGCCCGCATCGCTCTGCGGCGTCGTGGGGTTCAAGCCCACCTACGGCCGCATCAGCCGCTTCGGCCTGGTGGCCTTCGCCAGTAGCCTGGACCAGATCGGCCCCCTCACCAAGGACGTGACCGACTGCGCCCTGGTGATGAACGTCATCGCCGGCCACGACAGGCGCGACTCCACCTCCGCTCCCCTGGAAGTGCCCGACTACACGCAGTCGCTCATCCCCGACCTCAAGGGCATCCGCATCGGCGTGCCGCAGGAGTACTTCGTCGAGGGCATGGACGACCAGGTGCGCGCATCCATCGAGGCGGCGGTGAACAAGATGGAGGAGCTGGGCGCCGAAGTCGACTGGCAGGTCTCCCTGCCGTCCACCGGCTACGCGCTCGCCTGCTACTACATCATCGCCCCCAGCGA
>CAZXAF010000336.1:0-1563 GCA_964638905.1 uncultured Dehalococcoidia bacterium | reverse complement strand
TGTCCTTGCCTCCCACCCAGGGCTTGAGCTGGCCGTGGTAGACGAGCTTGAGCGAAGGCGGCACCCGCATCCAGATGTCGCCGGTGGCCATGGCGCAGCCGATATCGGTGGAGCCCATGCCGGTGGCGAAGCAGCCGAGAGCGCCGTAGGTGCAGGTGTGGGAGTCGGCGCCCACCACCACATCGCCGGGCAGCACCCAGCCGTCGTCCGGCAGGAGGGCGTGCTCGATGCCCACTCGCCCCTGCTCGTAGTACACGAGCCCCTGCTCAAGGGCGAACTCCTTCATCAGTTTGGCGTTCTCGGCGCTCTTGATGTCCTTGTTGGGCGTGAAGTGGTCTGGGATCATCGCCACCCGTTGGGGGTCGAAGACCTTCGCCACGCCCAGCTTGCGGAACTGCTCGATGGCCAGAGGGGCGGTGACGTCGTTGGCCAGCACGAAGTCCACGCGGCAGTTGATCAGCTCGCCGGGCCGCACCTCCTTCCGGCCGCAGTGGGCGGCCAGGATCTTCTCAGCCAGGGTCATATCCATGATTGTCTCCGTCTCTAGAAGCCATTTCAGAATTCTCTCCACACCGCCCCGTGAACGGGGCGGCATCCATGCCCCCGCCTTCAGGCGGGGGTCGCGAGCCATTTTTGAAACCGTCTCCACGTTCGATCGGAAGATGCCCTCCGTATCGAATTATATGCCGATAGCTCCTCCGCCGGCGGCCGCTTGGGATCCTGGACGTGCGCTACGCGATCGAAGGGAACCAGGCCTTCGCTCTCACTCCTTGGTCGTGGCCCGCGCCTGGTCGCGCAGTCGGTCCACCATCGCCTGTATCTCTCGCGGCCGGGGGATGCCCCGCAGGGCGAACTTGCGTACCGCCCCCGCCGTCTGGCACTCGATGTCCCCGAAGTCGAACATCGTGTTCAGGAAGCCGGAGCGCAGAACGCTCATGTCCTCGATGTCCACCAGGTCGGCGGTGGACATCTGGAGGTGGAACCAGTGCTTCTTCATGCTATCGATGATGCGCTGGTTGGTCACCACCCAGATATCATTGTCGTAGCGGTACTTGAAGAAGTAGAGCCGTACCGCCCAATAGCCCAGCCAAACCACAGTGGCTCCCCAGGCTATCCAGCGGGGGATGTCATTGTCCGCCCAGTCGAAGCGCAGCATGCCCCACCACAGGGCGATCGCCGGCACCAAGCCCGCCACAGCGCCGGCGATGACCTTGGGCCACACGAAGAGCCAGTGGCGGCGCGCCAGCGTCAGCAACTCCTCGCCTTCTTGCACGGGGAAAGGCAGCTTCATCGCGCGGTCCCTCTTCAGCCCGTGGCCGCTGTCTCCGGCCGCCCCTGGGTCGAGAGCAGGCGGTTGAGGGCGTTCAGCAGCGCCTTGGCCGAGGCGACCACGATGTCCGTGTCGCCGCCGCGGCCCGTGTAGGTGTACTCGCCGCTCTCGATGCGCACCGTCACCTCACCGATGGCGTCAATGCCCTCGGTCACGCTCTTCACCGCGAATTCGGTCAGGGTGTTGGGCACCCCCACCAGGCGGTTGATCGCCTTGTAGGTGGCGTCGACGGG
>CAZXAF010000335.1:0-1563 GCA_964638905.1 uncultured Dehalococcoidia bacterium | reverse complement strand
ACACCAGCTTCACGCCCCGTCGCGTGAACACGCCGCAGCAGTAGCACACGCCCATGCCGCAGGCCATGTGCTCCTCCAGCAGCACCTGCACCGACTTGCGGCTGCCCTCCTGCCGCATGATGGCCGCCATCGCCTCGTACATGGCGTTGGGCCCGCAGGCGAAGACCTGGTCGGCCCAGGGAAGGTACTGCGACAAAAGCTCGGTCACCAGCCCGCGATGCCCCGCCGAGCCGTCCTCCGTGGCGCTCACGACCTCTACCTCCGCCGACAAGGAGGCCGATGGGAAGAGCTTGCCGGCGGTCTTCGCCCCCTGGAGCAGCGTCACCGCCCGCCCGGCGGCGATGGCCTCGTCTGCCAGCGCCACTAGCGCGGCGACGCCGATGCCGCCCGCCACCAGCAGCAGGTTCTGGGACTGCCGTTTGACCGCGTAGCCACGGCCGAGCGGGCCGAAGAGGCTCACCAGGTCGCCCGGCTGGCGGCGCCACAGCCAATCGGTGCCACGACCGCGCCGGTCGAACAGGATGGCGAACTGCCGCTCGCCGTCGGCCTGGCGAAAGCGGTGGAAGCTCATCGGTCGCGGCAGGAGAGGGTCGCAGCCCTCCCCGCAGCGGATCATCAGGAACTGGCCGGGCTGAGCGACTCGCCCCACCGCCGGCGCCGAGAACCAGATGAGGCGGCTGCCCTGGCATGCCTCCTCGGAGGACAGGACGACGGCCCGTTCCAGGTTCACGGCCCGAGATACTCGCGCAGCGGCTGGACGGTGAAGCTCCGGTCGCCGTGCAGGAGAGAGTCCACGGCGGAGCGGGCCGTGTCCAGCGAGGTGAAGCAAGGGATGCGCTTCTCGGCGGCGGCGCGGCGGATCTGAAAGCCATCGCGCATGACCGAGGTCTCGCCTCCGCCGGGGGTGTTGATGACCCCCTGCACCAGGCCGTCGCGGATCACGTCTTCTACGTTGGGATGGCCTTCCTCCAACCGCTTGGCCACCATCTCCACCGGCAGGTCTACCGCCCGGATCATGCTGGCCGTGCCCTCGGTGGCGTAAAGCCTGTACCCGCGACTGGCCAGCTGGCGGACGATGGGCAGCGCCTCGGGCTTATTGCGGTCGGCCACGCTCACCAGGATCGCCCCCTCGCGGGGCAGCATCAGGTCAGAGGCGGATAGGGCCTTGGTCAGCGCAGCCTCGAAGTTGTAGTCGACGCCCATGACCTCGCCGGTGGACTTCATCTCCGGCCCCAGGTAGGTATCGACGCCGATGAGCTTGGACATGGAGAAGACAGGCGCCTTTATCGCCACCAGATCCTGCGCCGGCCACAGTCCGCCCCAGTAGCCCAGTTCGAATAGGCTCTTGCCCAGCATCACGTTGATCGCCAGCCGCACCATCGGAACGCCTGTCACCTTCGAGATGAAGGGCACCGTCCGGCTGGCGCGCGGGTTCACCTCCAGGACGTACACTGTGGAGCTACCCCCCGAGTCGCCGGGCATGATGACGTATTGCACGTTCATCAGCCCCCGAACCCGCAGGGCGTGCCCGATGCGCTGGGTGTAATCGACGATGGTCTGTAT
>CAZXAF010000334.1:0-1580 GCA_964638905.1 uncultured Dehalococcoidia bacterium | reverse complement strand
GGAGACGGCGTCCAGGCTGTTCTCGCTGATGCCGCTGAAGCCCAGCTCGTCGGCCACGAACCGGCGGTCGATGGCGTAGGTCACGCCGGCCAGGGCGCCCGCGCCCAGGGGCAGGACATCGACCCGCTTGAGGCAGTCCTGGAAGCGGCCCACGTCGCGGTCGAACATCTGGAAGTAGGCCAGCAGGTAGTGAGCGTAGAGCACCGGCTGGGCCCGCTGGAGGTGGGTGTAGCCGGGCGTGATCACCCGGCGATTGGCCTCCGCCAGGTCGAGAAGCGCCCCCTGCGCGCGCCGCAGGGCGGCCAGCGCGTCGGCGATGGCGTCCTTGAGGTACAGGCGCAGGTCGGTGGCCGCCTGGTCGTTGCGAGAGCGGGCGGTGTGCAGGCGGTCGGCGGCCTCCCCGATCCTCTCGCGCAGGCGGGCCTCGATGTTCATGTGGATGTCTTCCAGCTCGCGGCTGAACTCGAACCGGCCGGCCTCGATCTCCTCGCCTATCTCCTCCAGCCCCCGCACGATGGCCTCGCCGTCCTCCTGGGGGATGATGCCCTGCTTGGCCAGCATGCGGGCGTGGGCGATGGAGCCGGCGATGTCGTACCTGGCCAGCCGCCGGTCGATGTCGATGGAGGCGGTGAACGCCTCCGCCTGCGGGTCGGTGGCCTTGGCGAAGCGGGCGGCCCAGACCTTGGCGGACTTCTTCTTAGCCATGATTAAGGATAGGCAACTGGGTCAGCTCCCAGAGATCCTCGATAACGTAGTCGGGGGCGATCTCGCCCTCCGCGTCCACCTTGTCGGCGCCGACCTCGGTGGGCTCGTCCAGCGGCGGGCGCTTCCAGACGGCGATCATGCCCAGGCCCTTGGCCCCGACCACATCGCAGCGCAGGGAGTCGCCCACCATCATCGTCTCTTCGGCCTCGACCGCCAGGGCGTCCAGGGCGTGCTGGAAGATCCTGGGATGCGGTTTTACATAGCCCACGTTCGAGGAGATGGTCACCTCCTGCAAGTAGGGTTCGAGGCCGTATTCCTCCAGCTCGGCCATGAAGCGCGGCCCGCCGTAGGCGCGGTCGGTGACGGCGCCCACCTTGAAGCCATGCTCCCGCAGCCAGCTCAGCGTGTCGAGGGCATCGGGGAAGAGGGTGCGGCCGAAGAACTGGCCGCCCAGGTTCCAGGCGTCCCACAGCTCGAGCGTCTGCTCGTCGGTCAGGCGCAGGCCGAAGGTCGCCGCGATCTCGGCGCACAGGTCGAGATAGTCGGGGCTGACCAGGTCGGTGCGATAGGCCGCCTCCGTCTCCCTCTCCACGGCGATGCGGATGTCGCGGCCCAGGAAGAAGAGGGCGCCCTCGGGCTCGATGCCCCACGTGCGGAGCACGGCGTTGATGCGGCGCACCGTCTCCTCCCGCACGACGATGTGCGGCGGCATGTTGGGGAAGTGCCACAGCGTATCGCCGAGGTCAAAGAGGACTGCACGGATAGTCATCGCCAAGCCTATTTGCCCTCCTCCGCCAGCATCTGGACGCGAGCTTGCACGCGCACCGGCAGGCCCCAGATGTGGATGAACCCCGGCGCTGCGCTCTGATCGTACA
>CAZXAF010000333.1:0-1588 GCA_964638905.1 uncultured Dehalococcoidia bacterium | reverse complement strand
CTCGACGGCGTACGGCATCGGGTATCCTGCGCCGACGCGATCAGGCAGGCAGGACGACGCCAGCGGCGAACCAGTGGTGACGGCCGACGAGGGCGACGGCTGGCTCGAAGGCGAGGCTTCGGGCGAGGCCGAACTGCCTGGGGTTCCGGAGGGCGTCGCCGAGCCGCACGCCGCGACCATGAGGGCGACGGCGAGGAGCGCACCCCTCGCCGTCGAATGCTGGATCTTCATCACCACCACATGGGGTTTGCGACGGTCCGGTCCATGCCGTTGAAGTAGCGGCGGCCGAACATGTTCCAGTTGCAGGCGAAATCTGGGCCCGGGAAGGAGCCCAGATTGCAGCGACCAGTTGAGTTCGTGTAGGTGAATGGGTCGTAGCTCCGCACTACCTCGTCCGAGTCCCTATAGCCAACCGCAAGTGTCGCATGCAGCGGATGGGCGCTGCCCTTGGCGGCCTGGTACCACGGGTAACCCGTGCCCCTGGGGGTCGACAGGTCGACCCTCACGTAGCTGGGCTCGGCGGACAGCGCCACATCGAACCTGATGTAGCTCATGAACTGGTCGAAGTTGGACGGTGTGGCGACAGCGTAGTACCAGCCGTAGCTGTACGAGCTGAACTGGTTATTCATCCACACGATGGCCTTGGCGTCACTCGCGCCGGAGTTGTAGGCGCCACCAACCCAGAGGGCTGGGTTCCAGGTGCCATCGGGATCGTAGTAGCCGTAGTAGAGCTTGTCCTGAGCCCCCTTGATCGATCCGCTTCCGAGCGTTCGGTACCACATTGGCTCCAGATCGAAGTAGGCGATGGACTGCACCGTGGCCACGAGGCAGTAGTAGCTGGTCTTCTGGTGGAACCCCGGATACCACGTCAGGTAGGCCTGAGATGGGAGGCCGGTTCCGCTCATCGGCAACACGTCTAGTTGAGGCGCAGCTGCGCCATGCTTGACGGGACGCGGCGGGCGAGCGCCTGTCTTGACGAAATCCTTGAACTGCTTCTTCTTCTCCTTCAGGTAGGCGGGCGGCACGCTCGAGTTGTCCGGCGCGATCGGATCGACTGCGATGCCGGTGCCGAACGTCGAAGTGTCCTCGATTGGATCCGCCGCAAGTGCCGACATCGGCAGGAGCGCCGCAAGAGCGAGAGCCACGAGTGCCGAGCGCAAGACTCGGCCGGGCTGGAAGATGGCGCCGCGTCGGCGCGAGGCAAGGCTTCCCCAGTAACGCATCCTCGGTCCTCCTCTGGCGCTGGCCCTCTATCCCAGCGCCCAGTGAGTGTACTGATTCCGTTTGGGTCCGGTGTCCTGTTCGTGCACGCAGGGCCATCGGACCGTATCAAGAGCCGCTTATCTGCCGCTTATCTGGCCAATCCGCCAACGCTGCGTAGGCCACCGATAGCTGCCCACGCTACCCCGACACCGGCCCCGCTCCGCAGCCTGCTGCGCAGAGCCTATGTGCAGGTGAAAACAGCTGATTGCCCTTCTGGCAGAGATTCGTGGTCCTGGCGCCCTGATGCTTCAGCGCGATGCCGGTGGCCAGGCCGGGCGGGATGGTTCCTCCTGCGCGGCAGGCGACGCGCCAGCGCGGGCAGCAG
>CAZXAF010000332.1:0-1592 GCA_964638905.1 uncultured Dehalococcoidia bacterium | reverse complement strand
CGGTAAGCGCCCTATCCATCCTCAGGCTCATCCCCGACCCGCCGGGCAAGATCGTCGGCGGCGAGATCATCTTCGAAGGCGCTGACCTGCTGAAGGCCAATGAGAAGGCGATCCGCCACATCCGCGGCAACCGCATCGCCATAATCTTCCAGGAGCCCATGACCTCTCTCAACCCCGTCCTCACCATCGGCCGCCAGATCACCGAGAGCTTGGAGCTGCACCTGAGGATGGATCATCACAGCGCCACCAAGAGGGCCATCGAACTCATGGAGATGGTGGGCATCCCCGAAGCCGAGGCCCGCATCTCCGACTACCCCCACCAGTTCTCCGGCGGCATGCGACAGCGAGCGATGATCGCCATGGCCCTCTCCTGCAACCCGAAGCTCCTCCTGGCCGACGAACCCACCACTGCCCTCGACGTCACCATTCAGGCCCAGATCCTGGAGCTGCTGACCCGCCTGACCCGCGAACTGGGCACGGCGGTTGTCATCATCACCCACAACCTGGGAGTGGTAGCCCGCTACGCCGACCGGGTTAACGTAATGTACGCCGGCAAGATCGTGGAGGCGGCGGTGGCCCGCGAGCTCTACGGCAATCCCCACCATCCCTACACCCTCGGCCTGCTGAAATCGGTGCCCCGTCTGGACCAGGTGCGCAAGGCGAAGCTGGAGCCCATCGAGGGCGCCCCACCCGACCTCATCCACATGCCCCAGGGCTGCGCCTTCCAGCCGCGCTGCAAGTTCGCCGTGCAGAAATGCCAGCAGGAAGCGCCTCCCCTTCTGCAGGTGGCCAGCGACCACTATTCGGCCTGCTGGGAGTGGCCCAGGGTAGGCCAGGCCGCCAGGTCGGCTGCTCCCGCTTGAGGACGATGACCAGCGAAGACATTGCCACCAGAAGCGTCGCGAGCCTGGACAACGTCCTGCTCGACGTCCGCGACCTGAAGATGCACTTCCCCGTAACCAGCGGCATCCTGTTCGAGCGCAAGATAGCCGACGTGAAGGCCGTGGACGGCATCTCCTTCGCCATCAGGCAGGGGGAGACCCTCGGGCTGGTGGGGGAGAGCGGCTGCGGCAAGACGACGGTAGGTCGCTGCATCCTCATGCTCCAACAACCTACGGACGGCGAGATCATCTTCGAGGGGCGTGACCTCACCCGAATGAAGGGCGGGGAGATGCGACGCATGCGCCGCCGCATGCAGATGATCTTTCAGGACCCTTACGCCTCTCTCAACCCGCGCATGACGGTGGGCAGCATCATCGGCGAGCCGCTGGTCGTCCACCACCTGGGTGGCGGGCGCAGGGAGCGGCGGGGGAGAGTGCAGGAGCTGATGAGCGTCGTCGGGCTCAACCCCTACTACACCAACCGCTACCCCCACGAGTTCAGCGGCGGCCAGCGCCAGCGGATCGGCATCGCCCGCGCCTTAGCGGTGCAGCCGAGCTTCATCGTCTGCGACGAGCCGATCTCCGCCCTGGACGTGTCCATCCAGGCCCAGATCATCAACCTGCTGGAGCAGCTCCAGGCCGAATTCAACCTGACATATCTGTTCATCGCCCACGACCTGTCGGTGGTGCGCCACATCAGCGACCGGGTGG
>CAZXAF010000331.1:0-1605 GCA_964638905.1 uncultured Dehalococcoidia bacterium | reverse complement strand
CTCCCGCTCATTGCGGCTGTATTACGCCAATGTTAACAGCATGTTAAATCTGCCAGGCCCAACGCGCCTGGGGTATTGACAAATTACGCAGCCTGTGGCAGACTATTGGCATGCGGCAACCGGTTGCCGCATGCCAATAGCGCTCTAGTTGTGTGTTCGGTGGGTGTTATGCGTTCGGTGTACGTGAAGGAAGACGTTTGCATGGGATGCGGCCTCTGCGAGGTCTACTGCGCCCTCGCCCATTCGACCTCCGAAGACCTCATCAAGGCGTTCAAGAGAGAGCGCCCACGGCCGGTCGCCCGCATCTATGTCCAGCGGACGAACGGTCTCTTCCTGCCCATGCAATGTCGCCACTGCTCCGATTCTCCCTGCGTCAACGCCTGCCTCACCGGCGCAATGCAAAAGGACCCGGCGACGGGCGCCGTCGCCGTCGACCCAGACAGGTGCAGCGGCTGCTGGACGTGCATCATGGTCTGTCCCTACGGAGTCATCACTCGCGATATCGACAGGGGCATCGTTGCCAAGTGCGACCTTTGCCCCGGACGGGATGTCCCCGCCTGCGTCGCCAACTGCCCGAACGAGGCCCTGGTCTGTGTGGAGGATGAAGCGGATGGCCAGCCAGCAACCCTGGTCGCCGCAGCGGAGGAGATGCTCGGTGGCTACTAGGAAGAGCGAGAAGCGGCGGCCGTCACCTTCCGTGAGGGCGAAGGCCCCGGAGACGGAGTACCTGATCATCGGGAACTCCGCCGGGGGGATCGCTGCCGCCGAGGCCATACGGGAGGTGGACAAGGAGGGCAAGCTGGCCATAGTGTCCGAAGAGCCCTACTTCGCCTATTCTCGCCCCCTGATATCCGAATACCTGGCCGGCGAGCGCTCCCTGGATAGCATGCTCCTCCGGCCGACGGACTTCTACGAGAGGAGCAACATCGAAGCGCTTCTGGGCACAAGGGTCGCCGGCGTTGACCTCGGCCGCAGGCTGGTCGAACTGGAAGACGGCCGGAGGCTGGCCTGGCGGCGGCTCCTCCTGGCCACCGGCGGCACGCCCATCGTCCCCAAGGTGAAGGGCAGCCACCGGAAAGGCATCTTCACCTTCACCACCCTGGCGGACGCCGAGGACATACGGAATGAGATCGAGCCCAGCCGGACGGTGGTAGTCATCGGCGGCGGGCTGATAGGCGTGAGCCTTGCCCAGGCCCTCGTCCAGCGGGGGACGTCGGTGGTGATGGTGGAGCTGATGGACAGGCTGCTGGGCACGGCGCTGGACGCCGAGGCCTCCCGGCTGGTGAAGGAAGCATTGGACAAAAAACAGATCGAGGTCATCCTCGGCCAGACCGTCAAGGAGATCGTCGGCAGGCCGGAGGACGGCCGGCGAGTGGGCGGCGTGGTCCTGAAGGACGGGCGGACGATAGCCTGCGACGGCGTCGTATTCGCCATCGGCGTTGCCCCCCGCGTCGAGCTTGTGAGCGGGTCGCCGGTGGCGGTCAACCGAGGCATTGTCGTCGACCGGCGGATGGCCACCAGCCATCGTGGCGTCTACGCCTGTGGCGACGCCGCCGAGGCGTACGACTTCATCTACAGGACGAACCGCCTCATCCCTGTGTGGCC
>CAZXAF010000330.1:0-1617 GCA_964638905.1 uncultured Dehalococcoidia bacterium | reverse complement strand
GTGGGCACCGGTATGGGCTGGCCGGCGGCGATCTGGCCGATGATGGGCACGGCCACCGTCCGCGGGCGGCGACCGCCGCGCTCCAGCAGCTCGATGGCGCGCGATACCTCGCGGTCGCGGCGGATGTAGCCGTCGCCCTCCAGCTTCTTCAGGTTGTAGTCCACCACCGAGGTGGAGCTGATACCACAGCCGTCCTGGATCTGGCGGATGCTGGGGGGATAGTCGTGGTCATCGATGAACTGGCGAATGAAACGCAGGATGCTCTGCTGTTTGGGCGAGAGGTTCTTGGCCATACGCCCCTCCTTATGTCATCGAACTTGTGTTCTGTCGAACAAGTATACTGGCCTGGGGGCGAGTTGTCAATCCCTGTCGTCCGCTAGTACAATCGCGTTTACAAGAAATGAGCAGGATAGGCATGCCGTGAAGCCCTCTTCTCTGCGATTCGCCCGATTTCGCTACGGCCGTCGTCAGGGGTACGCCCTGGTGGAGGGCGAGCTGCTCAGGCCCATAGTCGGCAGCCCCTTCGGCCGCTGGCGATCGGCTGAGGAGAGCGTGCCCCTATCGCGGGCGAGGCTGTTGGCTCCGGTGAGGCCGTCCAAGATCCTGGCGGTGGCCCTCAACTACCGTAGCCATCTGCAGCAGTTCGACCAGAGCTTGGCGCCGGCCAATCCCGAGCTGTTCCTGAAGCCGCCCTCGGCGGCTATCGGGCCGGAGGAGGCGATCGTTCTGCCCGCCACCGCCGGGCGGGTGGACTACGAAGGCGAGCTGGTGGCCGTTATCGGCCGCCGAGCCAGAGGCCTGACGCCCGATGAGGCCTTAGCCCACGTGCTGGGCTATACCTGCGGCAACGATGTCAGTGCGCGCGACTGGCAGCGAGACGACCTCCAGTGGTGGCGGGCAAAAGGCTGCGATACCTTCGCTGCCGTCGGCCCCTGGATCGTCACCGGCCTCGATCCGACCAACCTGGAGCTCCGGACCCGTGTCAACGGGGAGATCGTTCAGAGCATCAACACTTCGCTTCTGATCTACGACGTGGCTCGGCTGGTGAGCTTCGCCAGCCAGGCGATGACCCTGGAGCCAGGCGATCTCCTCTTCACGGGCACGCCGGGGACAACCGCGCCGCTGAAGGCAGGCGACGTGGTGGAGGTGGACATCGGCGGCATCGGCGTCCTGCGCAATCACGTAGAAACGGCGCTGTAGCAATTCTCCCCGACAGGCGTCCTATTGTTTGAACGGTTGTTGGGACCTCCCAACTGACAGCGCGCAGTGGCTTGATTACGGTCCTATCGAAGGGCCTTCCCCCTGGATAGGCCTCCGCTTCGCAACCCCACTGGTTTCCCCTGGTCAGCTCAGCAGGCTGAGCATGTCAGGCCTCTTGGCTTGGATTCGCCCGCTGGAGCTCGTAGGTCTCCCGCCACCGCACAAGCAATGAGGAGGGGGGGAGATGACCGATGGAGAAGGAGATCTGGCGCGCAACCGACGAGCAAGCTCGGCGGATTATCGCAGAAAATGAGATTGAGCTGACCGAAGAGGAGGCTAAGGATCTGCTCGATCACTTGACTCTTTATCTTGACATTGCTCTCGAGGAATGCGTGCTGGCGCTGGCTCGGCAGCAGT
>CAZXAF010000329.1:0-1645 GCA_964638905.1 uncultured Dehalococcoidia bacterium | reverse complement strand
CGCAGCAGCCGCTCGATGACTCGCAGGCCGTCGGGGCCGCCGTCCAGGGCCTCTCGCGGCTCATAGCAGCGGATCTCGGCGGGCAGGGTTTCCCACTCAGCCGACCTGACATAGGGAAGGTTGGCGACAACGATGTCGACCGGCTGCTCGAGGGGCGCCAGGAGGTCGCCGCAGAGGAAGCGCAGGGAGGATGCCAGGCCGAGCCTCTCGGCGTTGCGTTGGGCCAGGGCGAGGGCCGCCGGGGAGATATCGGTGGCGGTGATCTGGGCTGAGGGCAGGCGAGTGGCGAGTGCCAGGGCGACGGCACCGCAGCCCGTGCCCACGTCCACGAGGGTAAAGGAGGGGGTGTCCGGCAGGCGCTTGGCGGCCAGGGCCGAGGCCTCCTCCACCAGAAGCTCCGTCTCCGGACGGGGGATAGCAGCGGCGGGGGTCACCGCCAGCTCGATGTCGCAGAAGTCGGCCCGCCCGATGATGTAGGGCGTGGGCTCGCCGCATAGTCGCCGCCAGACGAGGTCATGATAGGCCTGTTCCCTGTTGGGCGGCATCTCGTCGCGGAGGCGCTGGTAGAGTTGCGTTCGATTGATGCCGAGGGCGTGTTGCAGCAGAAGCTCCGCTTCCAGGCGCGGGTTGGACGTTTCGAGGACTTGGAGGGAGGCGAAGTGTTTGGCGGCGCAGCGCAGGGCTTCCGCCAGCGTCACGCTAGGGTCTCTTGGAGACGTTTGGCCTGCTCCTCGGTGGCCAGGGCGTCGATGATCTCGTCGAGCTCGCCATCGAGAATGGAGGGCAGGTTGTGGACAGTGAGGGCAACTCGATGGTCGGTCACGCGATCCTGGGGGAAGTTGTAGGTGCGGACCTTCTCGGCCCGCTCGCCGCTTCCGACCTGGGCGCGGCGGGCGTCGCTGATCTCCTGGTGCTGGCGCTTCTGCTCCACGTCCAGGAGGCGGGCCCGCAGGACGGTGAGGGCCTTGAGCTTGTTCTTGAGCTGCGAGCGCTCGTCCTGGCAGACGGCAGTGATGCCGGAGGGGATGTGGGTGATGCGAACGGCGGTGGACAGCTTGTTGACGTTCTGACCGCCATGGCCGCCGGCGCGGAAGATGTCGATGCGCAGGTCGTCCTCGGCGATCTGCAGGTCGACCTCCTCGGCCTCAGGCAGGACGGCCACAGTGGCGGTGGAGGTGTGGATGCGACCGCCGGCCTCGGTGACGGGGATGCGCTGCACCCGATGGGCGCCACCCTCGTACTTCAGGCGGGAGTAGGCGCCGCGGCCGCGCACCTCGTAGATGATCTCCTTGAAGCCGCCGAGGTCGCTGGGATGGCTCGACATGATTTCCACCGGCCAGCCCTGGCGCTCAGCGTAGCGGCTGTACATGCGGAAGAGATCGCCAGCGAACAGAGCAGCTTCCTGGCCTCCGGCAGCGGCGCGGACCTCCATGATCACTGGTCGTTCGTCGTAGGGGTCCTTGGGCAGAAGGGCAAGGCGAATCTCTTCTTCCAGGCGCTGGCGCTGCTCGTTGAGCTGAGCCGCCTCGTCGCGGGCCATGGCCGCGAGCTCGCGGTCGCCGCTTTCGTCGGCCAGCGCCTGGGCCTCGGCCAGGGCGGCGTCAACGCGCTTGTAGTCGCGATAGAGAGAGACGATGCCCTCGAG
>CAZXAF010000328.1:0-1646 GCA_964638905.1 uncultured Dehalococcoidia bacterium | reverse complement strand
CCAGCGGGGCGACGCCGAAATGACGGCACACGGCCAGCACCCGTTCCAGGTCGTGAATGGCGCTGAGGCTGGGCTCGGTGACAATGAGGGCCAGGCTTGCCCCGGAGAGGGAGGAGATCACCGGGCAGCCGATCCCCGGCGGTCCGTCGCTCAGAATGTAGGCCGAGCTCTCCTCCTTGGCGATGCCCCTGGCCTTCTGTCTTACTGCCGCGACCAGCTTGCCCGAGTTCTCCTGTCCGGCATCCAGGCGAGCGTGAACCAGCGGCCCATGGCGGGTATCGGAGACATACCAGTGACCCGCGAGGGTGTCGACCATTGTCACCGCTTGCTCCGGGCAAACGTGAAGGCAGAAGCCGCAGCCCTCGCAGGAAAGGGGATCGACTTGGAACTCCTGGATGGCGTCGAACCGGCAGGCGTCGAGGCACAGCCCGCAAAGGGTGCATGCCTCCCGATCGATAACGGCCGCCTTCTGGCCCCAGAATTCATGCGTCTCCCTCACTGTGGGCTGGAGAACCAGATGGAGATTGGCAGCATCGACATCGCAGTCGCAGATAACCTTGTTGTCCGCCAGCGCCGCCAATGAGGCGGCCACGACGGTCTTCCCCGTTCCCCCCTTGCCACTGAGTACGACGATCTCTCTCACTGCTCACCGCCCCGCGGCTGCCACTCGTTGGATGCTCCCTAAAAGGTCGCCGAAAGCTTCGCGCCAGGACGGCATGCCAGCCACCAGGGTCTGGCCGCGGCAGTAGAGCTCGGCTATCCGCCTGTCGAGGGGGATCTTGAGTAGGACGGGTATCTGCTGCTGGGCGCAATAGCGCTCCACCCCCTGGTCTCCCGAGCCGTCGCGATTGATGATCACCCCGCAGGGGACCGCCAGCTTCCTAGCCAGCTCAACAGCCAGGGCCAGGTCGTGGAGGCCAAAGGGGGTAGGCTCCGTGACCAGGAGGCAGAAGTCGCTGCCCTTTACCGCCTCCACCACCGGGCAGGAGTTGCCAGGAGGCACGTCGATGATCACTGTACTGTCCCGATCAGCCCACCGCTTGACGGCACGGATCACCGGCCCGGCCATGGCCTCGCCGATGGCCAGCCGCCCGTGGACGAATCGCACCTCGCCGGCGGTTCCCTCCTCGACGACGCCTACCTCGCGCCCTTCCTCGCTGATGGCCTTCTCCGGGCACACGTAGGTGCAGACGCCGCAGCCGTGACAGAGCTCGGGGAAAACCAGGACGTTTTCGCCCATCACAGCGATGGCCTTGTAGGCGCAGGCTTCAGAGCAGACGCGACAGTAGGTGCACTTGTCTCTGTCCACTTTGGGCACAGGCACCATCACCGGCTGGGAGGAGACGATAGTTGGCTGTAACAATATGTGGGCATTGGGCTCTTCCACGTCGCAGTCCAGCAACTGCACCGGGCCCCGTCCCTCAAGGGACAGGGCCAAGCTGGTGGCTACCAGCGTCTTGCCGGTGCCGCCCTTGCCGCTGGCGACAGCCAGGATCACCCGTCTTCTCCTCTACCTTGCGCTGTCGATGTCAGGCCTAGGACTGCCATCGCTGGGCGCGACCACCGCCCATGCCGCCACCACGACCGCCACCCATGCCGCCACCACGACCGCCACCCATGCCGCCGCCGCGACCGCCGCCCATGCC
>CAZXAF010000327.1:0-1650 GCA_964638905.1 uncultured Dehalococcoidia bacterium | reverse complement strand
GCGCTGGCGGTCGGACAGCACGTAGCAGTGGCGCATGAGGGTCACGTCCTTGATCGGCTCATAGCCGACGACGCCCGTCAGCCGGCCGTCCTCCTCCCAGCCGTAGAAGGTTATGCGCGCGGCCTCTCGCTCCAGCTCCTCCATGGGCATGTACGGCCGGTGGTAGCAGTCGGCGGGGATGGCGCCTTCGTAGGCCTTGGCGGCGTCGTTGATGACCTGGTGTATTCGCTCGATGTCTGCCTGGTTGCAGAGTCTGATCATTGATGGGGTCTCCATTAGGTGTAGCGCCTCACGGTGAAGCGAAGGAGCTCGGGCGACTCCTCGGGGAGGATGCCGGCCTTGGCCTTGGCGATGGCTATTTGCTCCTCCACGCTGTTCACCCCCTCGATGTCCGGCAGGAGGAGGCCGCGGCGGGCGCCGAGGCGAACGATGATGCCGAAGCGCTTGGGGTCGAGCTCCTCCGGCCCGGCGACCGGCTCCGCTGGCGAGAGCACGTCCACGCTGTAGGAGAGCTCAGCGAGCTCTTCGGGGCTTACCGCCAGGAAGCGGGGGTCGCGCGTGGCGGAGTCGATGGCGTTGCGCACCACCTCCAGGGCGAGGTTGGCCCTCGTTGGCTCGATGGTGCCGATGCAGCCGCGCAGCTCGCCCCTCTTCTTGATGGAGACAAAGGCCCCCGCCTGTTGCCGCATCTCCTCCGAGAGCTCCTCGGGCTCGATGATGCGGCCGTGGCCCACGAACGTCTCCACCGCTTCCCTGGCCAGGTTCACCAGAGGGTGGCTGCCGGCCGTCGCAGCGGCGGTCGAGGCTCTTTCCGGCTCTTCGGCCTGCTCGACATCGACGGCTGCCACCAGGTAGCCCACGCCGAAGGGCGCCTCGTAGGAGAGCACACGGGGGCTCACCCTCAGGCCGTCGAGGGCGCCCATGAGGAAGCTGAGCGATGGCACTGCATCCTCGGCGGCCTGCTGGCGGAAGCTGGCATCCATCTCCAGCACTGTATGCACGTCCCACTCG
Source organism: uncultured Dehalococcoidia bacterium (assembly GCA_964638905.1). GTDB lineage: Bacteria > Chloroflexota > Dehalococcoidia > SM23-28-2 > SM23-28-2 > SM23-28-2. The sequence goes on along the minus strand of CAZXAF010000327.1, from coordinate 639 downwards.
GCGATCGCTCGCTGGATCTTCTCGTCGAACACCTGGCCTGCGGCGCTGTGGTTCAGGTTGTGGGAGAGGTCGGCGCTGGCGATGATGACCACTCGCTTGCCCAGGCGCGCGCTCGCTCGGGCGACGGCCTGGCCGAGAGCGAAGTGATGGCGGAGCGGCAAGTAGGATGTGCAGAGGGGCACCAGCTTGGCTTCTCTCAGACCCGATCGCAGGTGATAGAGAGGGACGGTGCAGCCCCAGTCAAGGCCGCCGCACCAGTTGCCCGTGGAGTCGCGGTGGCGCCAGCGCTCCAGCGGCTTCAGGGGCAGGCCGACCTGCTGGGCCTCCTCGCGGATGAGGGAGGCCGCCTCCACATCGTTCTGGAAGGCGAACGTCACCTGGGGGGCTTCCCAGGCTTCGAGGTTGCCGTCGGCGCTGGGGCCGGCCAGGATGGCGAAGGCATCGCGTTCCGCCGGCCCATGAGGGCTGATGATGATGGCCGTCTCCGGCTGGTGCTGAGCGATCTCCCGCGCTGCCTGGGCCAGGGCGTCTATCGTCTGCTGGGTGGCCGTCTCGCGGCCTTGCCCGATCTCGTGGACGATGATCGGCGGATGAGGGGAGACGCAGGCGAATACGATAGCCATGCTGCTCACTTTCCTT
>CAZXAF010000326.1:0-1650 GCA_964638905.1 uncultured Dehalococcoidia bacterium | reverse complement strand
GAGTAGGGCAGCACAGCCACGTCCTCCCGCGCGTTGATCTCCACCGGCCGATAATCCTCCGAGACGCCTCCCACCAGCTCCGGCAGGTCATCGATAGGCCAGACGTGGCGCAAGCGGGGAAGATTCTTGCGAGCCGCTTCCACCGGAGCGGCCATAGGACTGAAGACAAACAGAGCGACGGCCTCGGCGTCGTCCAACTGGTGCTCGATCTCACGCTCCCGGTAGAGCGGGTTGAGCGTGGTGACCGTGGCGCCAGCCAGCAGGGCACCGTAGAAGACGGGGCCGTAACCGACGTGGTTAGGCGAGAAGATAGCCACCTTGTCGCCCTTCTCGATCCCGTGGTCCTGCAGGAAACGCGCCACCTTGCGGGTGTGGCTCCAGAGCTCGCGATAGCTCCGCGTCGTCCCGTCGGCGCCGATCAGCGCCGGCTTGTCGCCGAAGCGCTCCGCCGACCGGCGCACCAGCTCCGGCAGAGCGAACTCCTCGTAGGGGGCCTGGCTGGGCCAGTATCCAGGGACAATCATGACGAGCCCTCCTCCAGATTCAGCTGAGCAGACGTTGGCGGCCCGGTAGGGTCAGACCCTCCGCCTTTATGTCCACAACCGATGACCATTGCGCCCTATTCTACCCACAGGAGCCGACGCCTGACAAGATGGCCTGCGGCCAGCCCCAACGCTCTCGCCCCAGTGTAGCCCCTTGACCAGGAGCAGATAACCCCCTATATTGCGAAACCAAAGCCTAGCTATCGCTATAGGCATTTCTCACCAAGGGGTCTGCTCTTGCTTGCCTGGGTGGAGCGCTATCGCTGGCTGGTCATCGGCCTGATGGCCGCGCCCCTGCTTATCGGCATCGGCGTCCTCGTCGATAGGCAGTTGCAGGGCCCGCAGCCCCTCGAGATCAACCTCGAAGAAACGCCCTCCGCCTCCGAAATCCAGGTCTACGTCGCCGGCGCCGTGAATCGTCCCGGCGTCTACTTCCTCAGCGACGGCGACCGCTGGATCGACGCCGTCGAGGCCGCCGGCGGCCCCGCCGCGGATGCCGACGTTGAGGCCGTCAACCTCGCCCGCCGCCTGCACGACGAGGACCAGGTGCTGGTGCCCCGCCTGGGAGAGCAGGCAGTGCTCGGCTCCGCCCAGGCCCCCCAGAACGGCCTAGTCAATGTCAACACGGCCTCCGCCGCTACTCTGGATGACCTCCCCGGCATCGGCGAGGTGCGCTCCCAGAGCATCGTCGATTCCCGCGAACGCGCCGGCCCCTTCTCCCGCATCGAAGAACTGGTCGAACGCAAGCTCATCCCCCAGTCCGTATTCGACCAGATCCGCGATCTGATCACTGTAGGGCCATGATCCTTGGCTACCTGGCCCTGTGCTGGCTGCTGGGGATGGCAGCAGCCGCCTTCACACAGGGCAACCCCTGGGCCATAGCGGCCGCCGCCCTCCTGGCCGCCAGCGTGCCCCTGGCCGCCCGCCGCTGGCCGGTCGCGGTTCTCTGGGCCGCTATCGCCGCCGTGCTTCTGGTGGGCGGCGCCTGGCTCTACCAGTCGAGCCTGCCGTCGGCCGATCCCCAGGGGATCGCCTGCTACAACGATGGCTCCGCCGTCCGCTTCCGCGCCGTCGTCTCGGGCGAGCCCGACGAGCGCGGCAGCTCGCT
>CAZXAF010000325.1:0-1654 GCA_964638905.1 uncultured Dehalococcoidia bacterium | reverse complement strand
CCAGGGCTCCCAGGGCTTCCTTTCGCCCCACCCACAGGGCCTCTCGGTCGGCGGGCGCGAAGCCGATTCGGACCTCGCGAGCGCCTGTGCTCTCACAGATAGCCCGTATGCCCTCTGCCTCCTCTCCCACGCTGTCCTGTCGGCCCTCGACCTCGATAAGCAGCACGGCACCGGCGTCGGGGGGATAGCCAGCGTGCACGGCCTCCTCCAGCACCCCCATGGTCACCTTGTCGAGCATTTCCAGGGCGGCCGGCAGGATTCCCTTGGCGATGATGGCCGAGACGGCCTGGCTGGCCTGCTCCATCTCGTTGAAGATAGCCAGCAGGGTGATGGTGGCCTCCGGCAGGGGCAGAAGGCGCACGATGATCTTGGTGACGATGGCCAGGGTCCCCTCGGAGCCTATCACCAGGGTGCGCAGGTCGTAGCCCGGCCGGTCGGCGGTCTTGCCCCCCAGCCAGACGATCCGGCCGTCGGCCAGGACCACCTCTAGGCCCAGCACGTGATTGGTAGTGACGCCGTAGGCCAGGCAGTGGGGGCCGCCGGCGTTCTCAGCCACGTTGCCACCGAGGGTGCAGGCCTTCTGGCTGGAGGGATCGGGGGCGTAGTAGAGGCCGTAGGGGCTCAAGGCAGCGCTGAGGTCGAGGTTCACCAGGCCCGGCTCGACGACTGCCAGGCGATTCTCCGCGTCGATCTCAAGGATGCGCTTCATGCGGGTCGTGACCAGCATGATGCCGCCGGCGGTGGGGATGGCGCCGCCGCTGAGGCCGGTGCCCGCCCCGCGGGCGACGACCGGCAGGCCGCGACGGCGGGCCAGCTTCACCACCTGCGAGACCTGCTCGGCGGTGGTGGGGAGGACCACGGCCTCGGGGAGGCCGCGCTCGATGGTGGCGTCGTACTCGTAGACCAGGAGGTCCTCGGGCGCATGAATGACGCCGTCGCGGCCGACAATGGCCTGCAGTTCGCGGACGAGCTTGCGGTCAGCCATACCAATATCCAGTCTAGCATCAGCGGAGTGTAGTCGCCAGGCGATAGTCTGTTGTGCTGCCGGAGGGATGGGACAGGGTGGGCCGCTGGCGCGACCTGAGCGGGGCTGGCTAGGTCGACGTCTTAACGGTGAAGGCGCCACGAAGAAAATTTCTTGGAAAAAGGCGCGCCTGTAGTTGTTTACAGTTTGACAGGGCCGCAGTGAAGGTATATGCTGTAATATCTTTCGAAATAGTCTAAACCATTCGGCCTTTAGCGAGGTCGTTGCAGAGGAGGTGGTCAGTCGGAAGGCAGTTTGTCTGGGAGAAGGCCAAGCAGATACTGAGGGAGTTGGAATGCCGAAACAGTTCAAGGAAAGAAAGGAGGAACTTAAATGACACGAGAAGAGGTGTACCGGGAGATCGAGGGAACGCTGGGTCTGGTTCCCAGCATGTTCAGGGCCATGCCCGACTCGTCGCTGGAGATGGAGTGGCGACTGTTCAAGCGAGTGCAGCTTGAGGAGGGGCCAATTCCAAACAAGTATCGCGAGCTGATCGGGCTTGGTATCGCCGCCGTCACCAAGTGCCGCTATTGCGTCTTGTTCCACACAGAGACGGCCAAGCTCAGCGGGGCAACCGACGCCGAGATCGAGGACGCCCTGCACTTTGCCAAGTCGAGCGCGGGCTGGAGC
>CAZXAF010000324.1:0-1655 GCA_964638905.1 uncultured Dehalococcoidia bacterium | reverse complement strand
CGGGTTCAGGGCTGGATGGAGCGCCACGGCATGCTCATTATGTTCGTGATGTCTGTCATCCCCAACCCTCTGTTCGATGTGGCTGGCGCGATGGCAGGGGTTGTTCGCATGCCGCTGTCTCGCTTTTTCCTGGCCGTCTTGGCAGGCAAGATCATCAAGGACATGTACATGGCGGCCGTGGGCGATTTCGGCATCGGCATCCTGGGAAGACTCTTGAGCTAGGTCTCCACGACTTTGACGCGTGTGCGAACATATGTTATACTTCTCGGAGGTTATCTGGCCTTTATTATTTTGAGGTCTTACTAGGAGAGTGTGCATGGGGCACCTCTCTCGCAGATCCACCTAGGGCGGAGATCTGCGGCCGGTGGGGAGGAATTATTCGATGATCATCAATATCAGCGTCGTTTTTCGCGTTGTTGGTGCAATCTTCTTTGGATATGTGGGCCTTCGTACGGGGGCCTTTCTGGCAGAGGGTGACAGCGGCACTACCGCGGTGATCTTCTGGACCGCGCCGCCCGTGCTGTTTACCATCTTCGGGATGATAGCAGGGCCCTTCCTCTTCCTGGCGCCCCTGCGCAGCTTCCAGCAGTGGACGGCTCAGTTCGAGCCCATTCAGCTGGTGCTGGGCACCTGCGGCCTGGTGGCTGGCCTTCTGGTGGCGGCCCTCTTGACGCCCGCCCTCGTCTCTCTTCCCGGAATCGGCGGCGTGCTCGCTCCTTTCGTGGTTAGCGCCATCCTGGGCGCTCTCGGTGTAGCGGCCATGATCAATCGCGAGGAGCAGTTCGCCGATTTCCTTTCCCGCTATCTGCCCCTGACAAGCAGAGGGGCGGCCCGTGTGCCCCAAAACATCATTGTCGATACCAGTGCCGTCATCGACGGCCGTATGGCCGATATCGTTCAGACAGGCTTTATCATGGGCACCCTGGTGATACCTCGCTTCGTCCTGGACGAGCTGCGCTACATCGCCGATTCCCCCGATTCCCTCAGGCGCAACCGCGGCCGGCGTGGCCTCGACATCCTCGGCCGTCTTCAAAAGGAGGCGCCCGTGCCCGTACAGGTTTCGGAGACTGATTTCGAGGATGCGCGGGATGTGGACGGCAAGCTCATCCGCCTGGCCAAGAGCATGGGCAGTTCCATCATGACCAACGACTTCAACCTCAATCGCATCGCAGAGCTGGAGGGGGTAAAAGTCCTCAACGTCAACCAGTTGGCCAACGCCGTCAAGGCGGTGGTATTGCCCGGGGAGGAGATGGGGGTGCGCATCATCCAGGAGGGGAAGGAGGGCGGCCAGGGGGTCGGCTTCCTGGATGATGGCACCATGGTGGTGGTGGAGGGCGGCCGCCGCTACCTGAACGAGCAGTTGGAGGTCATCGTCACCCGCGTTCTTCAGACTGTGGCTGGTCGGATGATCTTCGCTGCGCCCAAGGGTAGCTAGCTGATACGGCGGTAGGGCGCGCCTATGTCGGTCAGCCAGGAATCAGTGGGTGCCATTATCGCTGCTGCCGGCCGCAGTAAGCGGATGGGCGGCGGCGACAAGTTGTTCGCCGTCGTTGGCGGCAAGCCCCTTCTCGCCCACACCCTCAGCGCCTTCGATGGCTGTCGTGGCGTGGACAGGGTGGTGCTGGTCCTTTCGCCAGAGAACATGGAGCGGGGAA
>CAZXAF010000323.1:0-1671 GCA_964638905.1 uncultured Dehalococcoidia bacterium | reverse complement strand
GTGCCCACGTTGAGGATGAACCTGGGCGGCAGCCCATACCTGTCGCGAACCGCCTCCATCCTAGCCGAATCCTCCAGCGGGCAAAAGCCAGGCCCCGGCGCCAGGTGCACCACCCGCACCCTTCCCGCGGGCAGGCTCAGATAGCGTAGGACATCGCCCTTCACCGTCTCGGAGACAACGATGGCGAAATCGGCCAGGCGGGCGCCGGCGCGGCTCGCCGCCTGAAAGTAGAGCCGCCGCAGGACAGGATAGCGGCGAGGCAGGATGAAGAAGGTGACGTCGTGAAAGGTAACCACCCGCCGCCAGCCGACGGCCGCCAGCGGCGTCGTGAAGTGGGGCGAGTGGAGGACGTCCACGCCCAGGCGCCGAAGATGCAAGGGCAGCATCGCCTGCTCCCAGAGCATTCTGGCCGACCGCGAGGCGACTCGCACGGGCACCAGCCGGAAGCCATCCCTTTGCAGACCGCAGCGCTCGAACGTCTCCGGCTTGGCGAACACGAAGTAGGTGTTATCCCTGTCCACCTGGGCCAAGGCCTGCACCAGGTTGTAGATGTAGGTGCCAGCACCCGCCCTTTGGCGGGGAACCGAGGTGGCGTCGATGGCGATACGCAAGCTCCAGCGCCCCCTAGCGGAAGTAGGCCAGCTCGTGCGTGCGTCCCAGGCGGCCGCGGAAGAAATCGGCGACCCCCATGAGCATCGCCTTCAGTTGCCGCCCCTGGCCCCTGCCAAGATAGGAAGCGAAGTGGACAACACGAGTGGCCAGGAAGTAGGCCAGGAACAGCCGAAAGCGCAGGCGGGAGGAGTGCTTCCTCATGAGGTAGAGCCGATTGCGGTTGGCGTAGTAGACCTTGAACGGCGATTCCAGACCACCGCTGGCGGCCGCCTTGCGATGGTGGATCACCGCCGCCGGATTGAGGCGCAGGCGATAGCCCTTCGCCTTGGCTCGCGCCACGAAGTCGAAATCGTCGTAGTACATGAAGAAGCGCTCGTCCATAAGGCCGACGTCGTCAAAGACAGCGGTGGGCACCAGCAGGCAGCAGAGGCTGGCCATGCTCACCGCTCGCGGTCGCTTGAACCCAGGGGGCTCCGGCTTGCCGTAGAGCCAGCCCCGCCAGATACCCCGCCACCAGTCGAAGTCGCCCACCGTGTCGTCCAGCAAGCCCGGCTGGCCATAGAGGTAGGTCTTGGGCGCAACCATCGTCCGCTCGTCGGCGCTTTCCAGCAGGCGATCCAGGAAGTCCTCGTTCACCACCGTATCGTTGTTGAGGAAGAGGATGTAATCGAAGCGCTGCTCCAGGCAGTAGCGAATGCCCACGTTGTGGCCGCCGGTGACCCCCAGGTTCTCCCCGTTGCGCATCACCATCGCCTGGGAGAACAGCCAAGATATCCCCTCGACCGAGCCGTCGTCGGAGGCATTGTCCACTACCACCAGCCGGTAGTTGGGATAGGTGATCGCCCGCAAGGAGGTCAGGAAGTCGCGGATGTAGGGCCCGCTGTTGTAGTTGACGGTAAGGACGGCTACGGAGGGGGGGCTGTTCTCCTGAGCGGCCATCGGCAGCCCCCTAGCGACCGGCCCTGGCCGGAGCGGTGAGGAAATACTCCTGGAGGGCCTCCTGCCAGGGCCGCAAGACGATGCCCAGAGCGGCCGCCGCCCGATTGGCCAGCTCCGAAT
>CAZXAF010000322.1:0-1682 GCA_964638905.1 uncultured Dehalococcoidia bacterium | reverse complement strand
CCCGCATCGTCGGCGAGCAGTTGCGCCGCATCGGCAAGTTCGAGGAGCCGCCGGTGGCAGCTACCCTGACGGCGGAAGAGCGCTGGCACTACCGCAATCACGCTCGCTTCAGCACCGACCGCCAGGGCCAACTGGGCTTCGTCAGCCTGCTGAGACGTCGCTTCATTCGCATCGATCACTGCCGGATCATGCACCCCTGGATCAACGGCGTGCTGGAGCGGCTCCAGGGCAAGTGCGCCGGGCTGCATCAGGTGGCCATCCGCTACGGCGTCAGGACGGAGCAGGCCCTCATCCACCCTTCGCTGAAGGAGATCGACGATTCGATTCCGTCGGGCCAGACCTCCTACGAAGAGGAGCTTCTGGGCAAGCGCTTCCGTGTTTCGGGCGCGTCCTTCTTCCAGGTGAACACCCGCCAGGCAGAGGTTCTGATCGAGGTGGTGCGCGAGAAGCTAGCCCTTGGCCAGGAGCAGCTACTGCTGGACGCCTACGCCGGCGTGGGCACCTTCGCTGTGCTGCTCGCGCCCCACGCCAAGAGGGTGATAGCCATCGAGGAGTCGCCGGCGGCGGTGGCCGATGCGGTGATCAACCAGGCGGGGATCAAGAACATCGTCTTCTATCAGGGGAAGGTGGAGCAGATCCTGCCGGAGTTGCGCCAGCGTCCCCAGGCTGCCATCCTCGACCCGCCCCGCGTGGGCTGCCACCCCGATACGATCGCCGCCGTCCTCAAGCGGCCGCCCGCCAGGCTGGTCTACGTCTCCTGCGACCCGGCCACCCTGGCCCGCGACCTGCGCGCCCTCTGCCGGGGCGGCTACCACCTCCAGGAGGTGCAGCCGGTGGACATGTTCCCGCAGACCTTCCACATCGAGTGCGTGGCGACGCTGGTGCGGGAGTAGATGACGCCTCAGGTCATCCTCGCCTCCCGCTCGCCCAGGCGCCGCGCCCTCCTGGCCCACCTGGGCGTTCCTTTCCGGGTGGTCGTTCCCAAGGTGGAGGAGAACGCCACACCGGCGTCTTCGGGCAAGCCCGAGGAGCTGGCCGAGGCCCTGGCCATGGCCAAAGCGGAGGCCGTGGCGAGGGACGAAGGGGAAGGCATCGTCATCGCCGCCGACACCATCGTGGTGGACGGCGAGGCCATCCTGGGCAAGCCGGCGGACGGGGTAGAGGCGGCGGCAACACTGCGCGGCCTGAGGGGAAGAACGCATCGGGTGATCACCGGCCTGGCCGTGGTGGACGCCGGCAGCGGCCGGCGGGCGGCATCGCACGTGGTGACGGCGGTGCGTATGCGCCACTACAGCGACGCCGAGATCGCCGCCTACGTCGCGCGTGGCGAGCCGCTGGACAAGGCGGGCGCCTACGCCATCCAGGACGAGCGGTTCCAGCCGGTCGCGTCCTACGACGGCTGCTACTGCAACGTGGTCGGCCTGCCGCTGAAGGCGCTGGTCATCCTGCTGAGACGGGCAGGGCTCGACATAAGGTCAAATAGCCTCAAACACCTGCCGGCGCAGTGCAGAGAGTGCCCCATCGCCGTTGAATGACCTCCGATGGCAGTGCTAGAATGCCGTCGGGAGGGCGGATGGACATACTCAGCGGGCTGAATCCGGCTCAGCGAGAAGCGGTCGAGATCGCGGAGGGGCCTCTCCTCATCCTGGCCGGGCCCGGCAGCGGCAAGACCCGCGTCATCG
>CAZXAF010000321.1:0-1696 GCA_964638905.1 uncultured Dehalococcoidia bacterium | reverse complement strand
CCGTTGTTGTAGGACTGGTCGGCGACGATCTCGTTCTTGCTGGGGTCCAACCCCTGTTTCAGGCCGGCCAGCCCGTCGATGCCGGCGGCGCTGGTCTCCCAGAGGACGGCCACCCCCGTACCCGACAGGTTCTCCGAGATGTACTGGCCGAAGAATGTCCCTTCGACGGTGTAGCTGGGGATGGTCTGGACGGTCCAGGGGTGCCCCTGCGGGTCCGCGCCGAATCGGTGGCCACCGGCAGACACCATGTCCGGCACGCCCATCTGGTTCAGGTACTCCCAGGAGGCGGCATGCGGTGCGTCGCCGAGGTTACACACCAGAGCGAAGACCTTGTCCCCCTCCACCAGCTTGCGCGCCGCCTCCACGGCCCTGGCCGGGTCGTCGTAGTTGTCCTCGAGCCGGTAGACGATCTTGCGGCCGCAGACGCCCCCCTCGGTGTCGTTGATGTAGTCGAAATAGGCTCCCACGGTCCTGGGGATCGTGGAGTATACCGCTCCCATGCCGCCGCTAAGGATCGCCTCCGCTCCCAGCAGGATCTCGGTGTCGCTGATCCCCGGTGCTTCGCCCGATGGAGCCTCTGTGCCTGCAGGCGTCGGCGTCTCCCCCTTCTCCCCTCCACAGGCCGTGGCCATGGCCACCAGCAGCACGAACGCCGAGGCCATGATGGCCAGGCCCCGAACCCAGCGCAACAAGCGGACGAGATGCTTGACCTTCACGCCAGCCTCCTCTCCCCGATTCCGTTTCCCGCTCGCGAAATCCAAAGGTGCCAGTGCTATTTCTTCCTGATGATAAGGTCTCCGTAGCCCATTTCCTCAAGGACTATCGGGAACATCCTGAAAGCGGGCTTGACCACCGGTAGAAGCTTGAGCATGGCGATGACATTGCCACCCTGTTTTACCTTCCCTTTGGCTACGGATGCTATTGGATTTTCGTAGCCATGCCAGAAACCGTGGGAATGGTCCGCCGACTGCTTGGACCAGGCATCCTCCTTGACATCGCACGGGCCCAAATAGAAATTCCCGTAATACCCTGGCTTTGCCGGCGGATTCTTCAGGTCTATCGTGATCTCACAATCGGGGTCGGTATATATGAACTTGATGACAACCCCCGCCTTGGCCATCTTGGGGCCTATCTTTTCGTCCTTCAGCAGCCGGTCCAAGAAGTAGCCATATATTTCATAAAGATGGCCAGCATCTCTATAGTACTTGCCCATAATGGCCCCCTCTAGACGTGATCCTACCACCGATTGATATCCTGGGTGTATGGCGCTAGCATTCTCCGGCTTCCTGACACGTCTTCCAACGGACAGTCCGGCCGACGTTTCGCTCTCCAGGATCGGCCGACTATCTTCCAGAGTGCTCTTCTGACCAGGACCTCTGATTGACAATCCCGCTGAGCGCGCCAAAGCCCCTGTCCTGGTGCAGATTCCGGCCCGGGGTATCTAGGGGGCGGCGAAACTACATCCATTCTCCGACAACGGACGACATTTTGGCACACTACGGGGGGAGATTGACAGGTGATGGAAGCGGGGGCGGCTTATCGCTTTTTGCCGGCCTATCGTTATCGGTTCGTCCGCCCCGTTGCTCTTATGGCCGCCAGCCGCCTGTCTTCGCTCGCTGCTTGTGCGGGTGCTGGCGACTCAGCGCGCGGTTCCTTCACCAATGCTAGAAATGCCTTTACCACCGCGGGGTCAAAC
>CAZXAF010000320.1:0-1697 GCA_964638905.1 uncultured Dehalococcoidia bacterium | reverse complement strand
GGCGAACTCCTCCTCAAGGTGGGCGACAACATCAGCACCGACACCATCCTGCCGGCGGGGGCGAAGATCCTGCCCCTGCGCTCCAACATCCCTGCCATCTCCCAGTACGTCTTCAACTACGTGGACTCCACCGTTCCCCAACGGGCCAAAGAGGCAGGCACGAGCATGGTCGCCGGCGGATCCAACTACGGCCAGGGCTCCAGCCGCGAGCACGCCGCCCTCGCCCCCATGTATCTGGGGGTCAAGGCGGTATTCGCCAAGACGTTCGCCCGCATGCACCACACCAACCTGATCAACTTTGGTATACTGCCCCTGCGCTTCGTCGACGAAGCAGACTACGAGCGCCTGAATCCCGGCGACGTGCTGGAGATCCCCAACGTGCGACAGGCGATAAAAGACGGCAACCAAATCACGGTACGCAACACCACTCAAGGATACGAATTCACTGCGCGGCACGATCTGACGCCGCGCCAGGTGGAGATTGCGCTGGCTGGCGGGCTGCTGAACAAGGTTCGCAGCTCTCAGAGTTAGACCAAGGGAAAGGAGACAAGACGCTATGCGCAAAAAGGTAACCATCGTTGGAGCTGGGGCTACCGGCGGATCGATGGTCGAGATCCTTCAGGCGAAGGGCTACTGCGACATCGTCCTCGTGGACATCATCGAGGGCCTGCCCCAGGGCAAGGCCCTGGATCAGTCCCACGCAGGGCCCCTCGTGGGCTCCGATGCCCGGATCATCGGCACCAACGACTGGAAGGACACAGCCGGCTCGGACGTGGTGGTGATCACCTCTGGCTCCCCCCGAAAGCCGGGCATGAGCCGCGAGGACCTGGTCAACATCAACGCCAACATCGTGCGAGACGTAGCCAAGAAGGCCGTCCAGCACTCCCCCGATGCGATCATCGTCGAGTTCGCCAACCCCATGGACGCCATGTGCCACATCGCCAAGCAGGCCACGAACCTGCCTCGCAACCGCATCATCGGCCAGGGGGGCATGCTGGACAGCACCCGCTTCCGCACCTTCCTGGGCTGGGAGGTGGGAGCATCGGTCAAGGACGTCGATGCCTACGTGCTGGGCGGCCACACCGATGCCACCATGGTCCCCATCGTCAGCCACGCCTTCATCGGGGGCGTGCCCCTGCGCCAGCTTCTGCCCAAGGAGCGCATCGACGCCATCGTTGAGCGGACACGCAAGGCGGGGACGGAGATCGTGGGCCTGCTGGGCACCAGCGCCTGGTACTCCCCGGCCTGCGGCACAGTAGAGATGGTGGAATCCATCCTGCTGGACCGCAAGCGCATCCTGCCTTGCAGCATCCACCTGGAGGGCGAATACGGGATCAAGGGCTCCTTCGTGGGAGTGCTCGCCCAGCTAGGCGCCGGCGGACTGGAGAAGGTCATCGAGGTCGAGCTGGAGCCGGACGAGCTCGCCGGCCTGAAGAAGGCCGCCGAGGCCGTGCTCGAGCTGGTCGGCCTGGTGAAGTCCTAGATAGGGGACTAGCCGAACGGAATCGAGGCGACATGCGCGATATTGATTGCCAGACCATCAAGGAAACGTTAGCGCGCCTCTGCCAGGAGGCGGCCTCCCTGCTGCCCGAGGACGTTCTTCAAGCGCTGAAGACGGCGCGGCAGAAGGAGGAATCGCCCCTGGGCCAGAAGATCCTCGACCAGATCCTGGAAAACGCCGAACTGGCCAGGAAGGA
>CAZXAF010000319.1:0-1705 GCA_964638905.1 uncultured Dehalococcoidia bacterium | reverse complement strand
GCATCGCCGTGTGCTTGTAGAGGCTGTTCAGTATCTGGCGGGCCTGCCCCTCCCGTTTGAGCTCGATGACCACCCGGATGCCGTGGCGGTCGGACTCGTCCCGCAGGTCGGCGATGCCATCGATGCGCCGCGCCTTTGCCAGCTCGGCGATCCTCTCCACCAGAGAGGCCTTGTTGACCTGGTAAGGCATCTCGGTGATGACGATCTGGTGGCGGCCGCCCTTGGCCATCTCCTCGATGTGAGTGCGGGCCCGCATGATGATCCGCCCTTTGCCGTCGTAGGCGGCTCTGATGGCGTCTTCATTCTCGTATTCAGGGCCCTGGCCGCGCTCACCATCGCTGGACGGCTTCTTGACCCGCTCGTAGCGGAAGATGATGCCGCCGGTGGGGAAATCGGGCCCCTTGATGATCCCCGCCAGGTCACCGATGGAGGCCTCCGAGTTGTCGATCAGGTGGGCAATGGCGTCGCAGACCTCGCTCAGGTTGTGGGGCGGGATGTTGGTGGCCATGCCCACTGCGATACCCGACGCGCCGTTGATCAGCAGGTTCGGTATCCGTGAGGGCAGGACCCTGGGCTCCTGCAAGCTGTCATCGAAGTTGGGGGCGAAGTCTACCGTATCGCGGTCGATGTCGGTCAGCGTCTCCTCGGCGATGGCAGCCAGGCGCGCCTCGGTGTAGCGCATGGCCGCCGGAGGGTCGTTGTCTATGCTGCCGAAGTTCCCCTGGCCGTCGACCAGGGGGTAGCGCATGGAGAAGTCCTGAGCCAGACGCACCATCGCCTCGTACACGGGAGCGTCGCCGTGAGGGTGGTACTTGCCCAACACCTCACCCACGATGCGGGCGCTCTTCTTGTACTGAGAGCCCGCCCGCAGGCCCAGCTCCGAGATGGCGTAGAGAATGCGCCGCTGCACGGGCTTGAGGCCGTCGCGGATGTCGGGCAGGGCCCGCGCCACGATAACGCTCATGGCATAGTCGAGGTAGGAGGCCCGCATCTCCTCCTCGATCTTTGCCGGACGAACGTTTCCCGAAGGTGTCTCGATAACCATCGTCTCCCTACTCGGTGAGGGCGACGTCGGTCTGCCGCAGGCGGCTGGCCAGCGTGCGCAGGATCTGCACAGCCAGGTCGGGGTTACTCTTCAGCTGGGCGAGGAAATCCCAGCGGCTCATGACCAGGCACTGGCCGTCCACCAGGGCGCGGATGCTGGCGCTACGGGGATAGCCATCCAGCAGGGCCATTTCTCCGAAAAAGTCTCCCGGGCCCAGAGTGGCGAGGACGGTCTCCTTGGAGCTGCCCAGGTTCTTCACCACCTCCACTTGCCCCGAGGAGACGATATAGAAACCCGCCGCCTCTTCGCCTTCTTTCAGGATCAGATCCCCGGACTGATGCTGTCTGGGGTAGAGGTTTCTGGAGAAGCGTTTGAGCTCCGCCGAGCTGAATCCGGCAAATAGGGGGACATTGACCAGCATCTCCTCGCTACCCATCGCCGAACCTCCTTCCTGAAGTCATGACCGATCGCCAGATTCAAGAATACCACCTATCCGACGAAGGGGGAAGACGCCTACGTGCCTTAGTGAATAAGCCGCCGCCGCATGAAGACCAGCGCCAGGTAGTAGAAGATAGCGCCCACCACCACTATCCACGCCAGGTCACCCAGATGGCCCAGGTTGAGGTGGCCTTCCACTAGGCCGCGGTAGATGTCCACTAC
>CAZXAF010000318.1:0-1711 GCA_964638905.1 uncultured Dehalococcoidia bacterium | reverse complement strand
AAGCACTCCTGCGGTGAGGAGGGGGAGTAGGCCACGATCTCGTAGTCGCCGTGGGAGCCCCACTTGCACTGCATCATGTCGCCCTGCCCCACCAGGGTGGGAAGACCGGTGGAAGGGGCGCCTCGCTGGATGTTGACGACCACGCAGGGGGCCTCCATCATGGCCGCCATGCCAATGTTCTCCATCATCAGGGAGAAACCCGGGCCGGAGGTGGCACTCATGGCTCTGGCTCCGGCAAGGGAGGCCCCCACGAGGGAAGCCATGCTGGCCAGCTCGTCCTCCATCTGCATGAAGATAGCCCCCACCGGTGGCATACGCAGGGCCAGCCTCTCGGCGACCTCGGTGGAGGGGGTGATAGGGTAGCCACCAAAAAAGTCGCAGCCAGCGGCCATGGCCCCTTCGGCGCAGGCGATGTCGCCCAGCAGGAAGTGGCTGCCGGTTAGCACCCGCTCTTCGGCACTCATACGACGCTCTCCTCTTCGACGATCTCCTCGCTGTAGATGGCGAACTCAGGGCAGAGAATGGAGCAGAACTGGCAAGCAACGCACTCGTCTTCCTTGCCCTCAGCTACGACGGGATAGTGGTACCCTTTAGCGTTCATCTCGGAGGTTTCCACAAGGACATCTCGGGGACAGAAATCGATGCAGAACCTGCAACCTTTGCACCGCTCGGGAATGATGTATATCCGTCCTCGAGGGATCGATATGGTTGCCTTGTCCAGCGGTTGGCGTGACAGGACTGCCGCCATTTTTGGCACCTCCGCAGAAAGTGAACCTCTCCGGCGAGCGTGCTTCTCGCCGGGCCTGGCTCTATTTCGTTTGGTTGCCGTTCAACAAGCCGGCAAACGTGACACTGCTCAGCTTGGCCGCACCCATAAGCAGTACCTCTTGCCCCACCTTGTATACGGGGCAGAAGGGTTCGCGACCACACTCGTCCGGGGCTAGCAGACAGCGGTCCGTCTTGACAGGCCCGTCGACGGCCTCGATCACGTCCAGAAGGGTAATCTGGTCCGGCGAGCAGGCCAAGCCCAGGCAACCCAAGCGGCCTCGCCTATTCTCCAGGATGCCCGTCTTGGCCAGGCGCTGGGAGATCCTGCCCACATAGGATGGTGAAAGATCCTGGCGGCGGGCGATCTCCTTGATCCGCGCCTCCCGATGGACCGATAGATCCAGCACTACCCTTATCGCGTAATCAGCTTGCCGGCTTACTCGCACGTTCTTCTCAGCCGAGAAAAAAAGTTTAAATCTCTGGCATGTTTAATCTTAACAGCGTCCCGAATTGAGCGCAACGCCCCAAGACGGCCGATCTTAAAAAAAGACCGTCTTCCAGGGGATGCCTCCCCGGGCAGGCCGATCCATGCCTCACAGGGAACATCGACCAGTCCGAGTATACAATGGCGGTTCTTACGGTCAACTTTGCCTAATGGACAGCGCCCCTTGTATGCTAGATCTTGATTGCCCGACGCTTCTTCACCGCGCGCGTCGAAGAGGGAGAACCTTGATTCAGCCCAAGGGTGGACCTTTACAGCCCGAGGATGCATGGCTGGCCAGCGCCTGCGGCATGTGCTCCAGCCAGTGTGCCATCCTGGTCCAGCGGCTGAACGGTGTCGTCAGCATGATCGAGGGCAACCCCAGCAGCCCTCTGGGGATGGGTCGTCTCTGTCCCGGCGGCCCCGCCGGCATCCAGCTCCTGTACGATCCCTATCGCCTGA
>CAZXAF010000317.1:0-1722 GCA_964638905.1 uncultured Dehalococcoidia bacterium | reverse complement strand
GCGCTCGCCTGGCCAGCGGTCGTATGTCCTTGGGGGCGAACACGCCCTCCTCGGTAATGAGGGCGGTCACCAGGCGGGCGGGGGTCAGGTCGAAGTAGACGGTGGGGATGGTTAGCCCCGGCCGCCTCTCCTCCGGCGTCTGCTGATGAGCGCTCGGTCGGCCCGGCGCCACCTTGAGGGTCTCCGTTGCCACGTAGAAGGGGATGCGCTCGTTTCGGGCGAGGAGAGCCAGGGCGCAGGTGCCCACCTTGTTGACCACGGCACCATCGGCGAAGACGGTGTCGGCGCCCACCAGCACGGCCGCCGCCTCCGGCATGAAGGCCGCCGCCTGGGCATCGCTGATCAGGGTGACCGGCACTCCCAGGCGACCTAGAAGGCGGGCGGTGGTCTTCCCCTCGTTCAGGGGGGCCGACTCGGTGGCGATTATCGGCGACCCCTTGGACGCCAGGCGCTCCAGGATGGCGAAGGTTGTCGCCGAGTAGCTGTGGGTCATGATCGCGCCTTGGGGCAGGGCTCGCTCGGCGTGGCGGACGATGCGCTGAGAGACCTTTTCCCAGCTATCGATTATCTGGCGGGCTCGGGCCAGCGCCGCCCGCCGCATGGCAGGCAAGCCGCTCGCTGCTTTCTCCTCGGCGGCCAGGACGACGGCGCCGACGGCATTGCTCACGGCGGCCATGCTCGGCTGGGCCTGGGCCAGGTCCCTGCCCACTTCTCGGAGGCAGGACAGCAATTCCGCCGCGCCCTCGGCCGGGCACTCATCGAACGCATGGGTGAGCACATTGACGGCGTCGCGGGCCAGCCAGCCGGCGCCGTGGGCGCGGTCCTGCCTGATGCTCTCGATGGCCTGGGCTATGCGGGGGCTGATAGTGGTCATGGCCGTTGCAGTGGGTAGACCCGCATGAGGGCCTCCGCTAGCTGAGGGACGGTCTCGTACTGGAAGACCTCCTCCGGCCGGATCCAGCGCGTTTCGACGTGCTCCCAGTCCGCCCGTATTCCGGAGGGCTCCCTGACCTCGAACAGGAAGGGGTGCACTATCCACCGCCGGTCGGCTTCGGCGTCCGCCACCTCCAGGGGCTCGCCGGTGCGTAGAAGCTGCACGTCCTTCCTGGTCAGGCCCGTCTCCTCTTCCATCTCCGTGTACGCCTGGGCCAGGGGGTCCGCTTCCTCTATGTAGCCGCTGACGCCTGCCCAGCGGCCTCGGTAGGTGCCCACCTGCTGGCTCCGCCGTAGCAGAAGGATCTCATCGCCGTCGCCGCTGCGGCGCAGGAGGAAGCAGGTGACCACTTTGGCCTCTCTCATCGCGTCCTCGGGGGCAGTATACGCCGCCCGCCTGGACGAGTGCTATACTTCGGAGGGCAGGGAGAGGGAGTGTCTACCGCAGAGCTGCCGGAGCTGATTCGAGAGCTGCTGGAGCCGGCCGCCTATCCCTACGCTGTGGGGAAGGTTGAGCTGGTGCAGACACACATCTCCTACGTCTTCCTGGCCGACGATTTCGTCTACAAGATCAAGAAGCCGGTGGACTTCGGCTTTCTGGACTTCACCACTCTGGCCAAGCGGCGCTACTACTGCCGCCAGGAGGTCGTCCTCAACCGCCGCCTGTGCCCGGATGCCTACCTGGGGGTGGTGCCGGTGGCTCGCCAGGGCGGCCGCCTCCGCCTGGAGGGGCGAGGCAAGGCCGTGGAGTACGCCGTCAAGATGCGCCGCCTGCCGGCCGACCGCATG
>CAZXAF010000316.1:0-1723 GCA_964638905.1 uncultured Dehalococcoidia bacterium | reverse complement strand
CTGCAGCGGAGGCTGGAGAAGCTCCAGCGACGGGGCACTTCCCGTACCTCTGAGCACTATCACAGATGATCAGGAACAAGAAAAAAGGCCGCCTGGGCGTGAAGCCCAGGTGGCCTTTTTCTTTGGACGACTCAATTCTTGACAAAATTGTATACCTAGTATATAATTATTTTCAAGAAACAGATACTCAGTATATATTCTCTGGAGGAGCCATGACTGTCAAACACACCCTATTAGCCCTGCTCAACCATACTTCTACTCATGGCTACGAGCTGCGTGGGTTGATGGAAGCCGCCTTGGGCGATCACTGGGTGATCAACACCGGCCAGATCTACAGCACGCTCTCGCGGTTGGAGCGGGATGGCCTGGTTGTGCGCCAACCCGCATCTGTGGACGAAGCGGCGGAGCGCACTGCCTACGAGCTGACCCAGGATGGGAGGACGGAATTGGAACGTTGGTACCGTGAGCCGCTGTCTCACGACTACCGCCTGCGCGACGCCTTCCACGCCAAGCTAATGCTCAGCCTCTTCTCCGGCCCGGTGCCGCCGGGCGAGGTGCTCCAGGCCCAGCGGCGGGAGTTGCTCAACGAGATGCACGAGTTGACGTCCATGCGCGCTGAGGCCGACCCGGCGAGGGAGCTTCCCTGGCTGCTGCTGCTGGAAGGCGCCATCATGCACCTGGAGGCCGACCTGCGCTGGCTGGACATGTGCCAAGCCCGGCTGAACGAATTGCGCCAGATGCCCACGCCTCGGCACGTCAGCCGACCGCGCGGACGCCCGCATACAGGAGAGACATCTTAAGTGGAGGGAGATACAATGAGTGAACCGACAGAAACCATGATCATAGCAGAGGGACTCACCAAGATCTACACCGACGGCACGGAGGTGCGCGCGCTGGATGGGGTGGGCCTCTCGGTGGAGCGAAGGGAGTTCGTGGCCATCATGGGGCCTTCCGGCTCTGGCAAGTCCACCCTGCTTAACCTGATCGGCACGCTGGACGTGCCCACCGCCGGGCATGTGATCGTGGAGGGAGTGGACGTGAGCACGTTGCAGGGTAACGCGCTGGCCGATTTCCGCCGCGCCAAGATCGGCTTCGTCTTCCAACTATTCAGCCTGGTGCCGATCCTCTCGGCAGTGGAGAACGTGATGCTGCCGCTGATCCCCTACCGCCGTCAGTGCAAGTTCGACCTGGAGGGGCGCGCCCGAGAGTTGTTGGACGCGGTGGGATTGGTGGAGCGAGCCAGCCACCTGCCCTCCCAGCTCTCCGGCGGGGAGCAACAACGGGTGGCTATCGCGCGGGCGCTGGTGAACGAGCCAGCGATCGTATTGGCTGACGAGCCCACGGGCAACGTTGACACACGAGCGGGCGACGAAGTGATGGAACTGCTGCGGCAGGTGTGCGACGATGGGGGACGCACCGTGGTAGTGGTGACGCACAGCCCGCGGGTCGCCGCCTTCGCCGACCGGGTCTACTTCCTCAAGGATGGGTTTATCGTGGACCAGAGTCGCCTGGGCGGGGAGCGGAGCCTGGAGGCCGTCTGGGCGCGCCTGGGCATCGGGTGAGTGGAAAAGAGGTGAATGGCGATGAAGCGACAGAAGTGGCTGATGAGCATCCTGGTCGTGATGCTAGTGGCCTCGTTCCTACTGACGGTGATCTCGCTGGTCAGGGCAACGACGGCCAAGGCGGCACCAGCACAGCCGGACTACCCCATTGGTTTCGCTCT
>CAZXAF010000315.1:0-1730 GCA_964638905.1 uncultured Dehalococcoidia bacterium | reverse complement strand
CGGCAGGTGGGAAGCGGCACCCTGACCATGCCCGGCGCCTTCTTGGGGACGTTGGCCTATGCCGCTCCCGAGCTTGCGTTGGGCAAGGTGGACCACCGCAGCGATATCTACTCGCTGGGGGCCACTATCTATCACATGCTGACGGGTCGGCCTCCCTATCGCGGTGACCCTCTCGAGGTGCTGCGCCATCACGCTGAGACACCTCTGTCCCTCGAGCCCCTGGCAGGCATGCCGCAGGACGTGGTGGAGCTCGTGAAACGCTGCATGGAGAAGGACCCCGCGCAGCGATACCAGTCGGCATCCGCTTTGGCGGGGGCATTGGAGCACCTCGCCCGTTCGGTTCCCGCGCCGGAGGCCGAAGCCCCCACGGAGGTGTCGGACGAGGCGCCCACGGAGGTCAAGGCGTCGGCCACGCCGGAACTGGAAGCCGCGACGGAGGTGCTGGAGAAGGAGGCCGTCGCAGACACGGAACTGAGCGCCCCGGAGGTTGAAGCCGCGACCAGGGTGCCGGAGACGGCTGCTCCAGAAAAAACGCAGATGCCGCCCACCGAGGTCAAGAGGCCGAAGCGGCGGCCGCCCCCAGGAGCGCCCCTGGTCGCCCTAGAATTGGGCCCGCCAAGACCCGGAGGTCTTTTCGGCGCTCGGCTGAGCCCCACTTTGTATGCCCTGACCCTGCGCAACAACGGGGACGAGCCACTGACGCTCCACCTGGAGGCCCAGGACGGCGAAGGCCGCTGCGCTTGCTCGCTGCCGCACAGCGTATCGCTCTCCCCTCACGAGGCGAAGAAGGTCGCTCTCAAAGTCGCACCCCGGCAGAGACGCTGGCGGGGAGATCGCGAGACAGTTGCCTTCGTAGTTTCCGCTTCGCCGGGCGGTGGCAATCCAGCGGCGACCGTCTCGGGGCAGTTCGAGGACGTGCCCTATGGCTGGCTTCCCTACGCTGGTGGCGGGATCGTCGCGGGGGCTCTGGCCGGCGTCTTCCTGACGATCATGATCGGCCTGGCCGGCGGCGAGGACGGAGCAGGCCCGAGCGGGACGATCGCCTTCGGTTCGGCGCGCCAGGGAAACGACGAGATTCACTTGATGAACGCCGACGGGTCCGGCGTCACCCGTCTCACGGTCGATTCCGCCAGTGACCTGGACCCCACCTGGTCGCCCGACGGCAGGCGCATCGCCTTCGTCTCCGATCGCGATGGTGACCCTGAGATCTACATCATGAACAAAGACGGCACCGGCGTCCTCAAGCTCACCGATGACGATGACGGCGAGTCCGGCCCTGCGTGGTCTCCCAACGGCCGGCAACTCGCTTTTGCCTCCGACCGCGACGGCGACCTCAACGTCTACTTGTTGAGCGTGGAGGACCTGGGGGTCACCCAGCTGACCAGTGAGCCGGGCGTCGATCGCCACCCAGCGTGGTCTGCCGACGGACTGCGGATCGCCTTCGAGTCCGACCGCGACGGCAACTTCAACATCTACGTGATGAACGCCGACGGGTCCGGCGTCGCCCGTCTCACGGACGATCCCGCCGATGATACAGCCCCCGCCTGGTCGCCCGACGGCGAACGCATCGCCTTCGTCTCCGATCGTGATGGGGACTCTGAGATTTACACCATGAACCAAGACGGCAGCGGCGTCACCAAGCTCACCGACAACAGCTACGGCGACTTCGAACCTGCGTGGTCTCCCGACGGCCAGTATCTCGCCTTCGAGTCCGACCGCGACGGCAACAG
>CAZXAF010000314.1:0-1749 GCA_964638905.1 uncultured Dehalococcoidia bacterium | reverse complement strand
AGCTGGCGTCGTCGTCGCTGCGCAGGATGCCCTTGTAGTACACGGTCTGGCCCGGCCGGTAGATGGGCCGCTCGGTGTAGATGTGGGCCACGAAGTCGCCATAGTACCGGCGCCAACCGAGGCCGAAGTCCCAGAGGCTCATACCATCGCTCCAGTCCGTGGACGCTACGCTGGCGTCACCCGACCGGCTGGAGCTCACGAACAGCGTATCCCACTGGCTCAGCTCTTCAGGCAGGGAGCCCTCAAACACCCCATCGTCGGACGTGACGCCGCCGGTCAGGCGCCGGCCGCTGTTGTCATAGACCGAGACGGGCAGATCGGGCAGCGGCTCACCGGAAGCCATATCCACCGCCCAAACCATGATCTCCTGGCTGGAGCGCTTCACCAGCAGGTGCGTCTTGGTGACGACCAGGAGCATGCTGTCGCAGGGCGAGTCGTAGGGCTGGCAATCGGCCCCCAGCTCCTTGACCTGCAGCCAGTAGTAGCCCGGCTGGAGAGGACTGCCGTCGTCCATCAGGAGGTCGGCGGTGGTGAACGTTGTTTCGTCCTGGAGAGGGTTGGGTATTTGCACCGACCAGGCCCTAACCAGCGACTCCGCCGAACCTTCAAATTCTTGGAGATCACCCCAGTTTTCCGCCAGGTGCATCAGCTCCTGTTCGTCAAGCCGGTGGGTAGCGAATTCCAGGTTCGACACGTTCCAGGAGCGGACTACCAACTGCGGGCTGCTGTAGGCGTCGAAGGCGCCCACCGTCCCCGACTTGCGGATCGAAACGCCCGGCGGATGGGGCTCGGTGACATAGCTAAAGGCAAAGTCCTCGCCCAGGCTGCGCTCGTAGCGGTCCTTGGCCGCCGCGCCGATGGTTATCGTATAGGCAGTGGAGTAGTCCATCGGGAAGTTCACGTAGAGCGTTATGCAGGAGGAGTCGCAGCCTACCCACGTCCAGTCTTCCTCCGGCTGAGGCGAGATGGAGATGTTGTCCTCCACCGACTCCTCATCCATGGGGGTGGCGAAGGTGATACTCACGTTCCAACGGTCGGCCTCCGTCTCACCGTCGGCGGGCTTGGTGCTCACGACGCCCGGCAGCCCCACGCTGGTGAAGCGCCAGGAGAAGTCCTGCTTCATTGTTGCCTGCGGGTTGTTAGCGGCCGCGGCTCCTGCGGCAACCATTGCCTCGTATTGGGTGGATAGCTCCAGAGGCTGATCGGGCTGGAAGACGAGGGTGGAATCATCCGACCAGGAGAAGCTGCCTGCCACCGCTTCCTCGGCCTCCACCGCTGTCAGCGTGAAGTGGGCCTCCGCCGATGCCCTGTCCATCGGCTGGTTGAAGGTAACCTCGACCTGCTCGGACAGCCAAACGTACTTGGTGTTGTCCTCAGGGAAGATTTCCGCGACCGCCGGAGAGACGGTGGTGAACGACCAGACGTAGTCCTCCTCCAGGGAGCCGCCAAGGGTGTCGCTGACACCCGCGGGCACGGTGGCCCGGTAGCTGGTAGCCGGCTGCCAGGCGGAGGTCGGCCGGAAGACGTAGATGGTGGAGGTAAGCCAGTTTCCGCTCCCCTCGATGGCCGGCTCGAATTCGAGGACGCTGCCTGTTGGCGATTCCTCCTCGAGAACCGTGAGGGGCGCCACCGGCCGGTTGAACTGGACGAGGACAGCGCTGTCCAGAGGGATGTCCTCGCTATCAGCCCCAGGCACGACCATGTCCACGCTCAGCTTGCCCTCGACGGTGAAGCTGAAGGAGACCGGCT
>CAZXAF010000313.1:0-1754 GCA_964638905.1 uncultured Dehalococcoidia bacterium | reverse complement strand
GCCGCCGGAGCGCGCGTGCGGAACTGCTCGTTGGCCAGCTTGGCCTCCAGCCGCCGGACATCGGCCTCCGCATCCTCCGCCTGGCGGCGAAGGCGGGCGCGCTCGGCCTCCAGGTCGAACAGGCCAGCCAGGGGGACTACTACTTGCACATCCCTGAGAACGGCGGTGATCACCTGCTCTCGCGGGGCCGCTCCGCCCCCGTCGACGATGTGCAAGGGACGCACCCGCGCCAGCGTCTCAATAATGGCTCGACTGGCCTCGGCTGCCTGGCGCATACCGTCAGCCACCAAGTAGGCTTCTACGTGCCGGGCCGGCTCTACCCCTCGCTCGGCGCGGATGTTGCGAATGGCGCGCACCACGTCCATCACAGCCTCCGCCTCGGCCTCCGCCTCCTCGTCCCGCCAGCGCTTGTTCGCCCGCGGCCAGGGAGCCACGATCAGGGCCTCGGCCTCCGCCTGGCGTATATGCGGCCGCAGGTTCTGCCAGATGGCCTCCGTCAGGAAGGGCATGAAGGGATGGAGCAGGCGAAGGCTGGTGTCCAGCACGTGGGCCAGGAGCGGCAGCGGCGAGGGATCGCCGGCTTTCAGGCGCACCTTGGCCATCTCGATGTACCAATCGCAGAACTCGCTCCAGAAGAATTCATGGATCTGGCGACCGGCCTCGCCCACCTGAAAGGCGGAGAGCAGCTTCTCGACATCGGCGATTACCCTCTGCAGCCGGGACATGATCCAGCGGTCTTCCAGGGGCATGTCATCCCGTTGGCCTGGCTTCGGCGGTTCCGCTGGCTCGTCTGCCAGGCTGGTGATCACGAAGCGAGCGGCGTTCCAGACCTTGTTGGCGAAGTTGCGACCGCCCTCCAGCCGCTCGTCGGAGATGCGCATGTCGTTGCCGGGGGCGCCGCCGGTGGCCAACGCGAAGCGCAGGGCATCCGTGCCGTACTTGGTGGCCGCCTCCACCGGGTCGACCACGTTGCCCAGGCTCTTGGTCATCTTGCGCCCGTAGCGATCGCGCAGAAGCCCGTGCAGGTAGACGGTTCGGAAGGGCACCTCGCCCACGTTATACAGGCCTGTCATGATCATGCGGGCCACCCAGAAGAAGAGGATGTCGTAGCCCGTCTCCATTACGCTCGTGGGGTAGAAATAGCGCAGGTCCTCCGTGTCGTCCGGCCAGCCCAGAGTGGAGTGAGGCCAGAGGGCGGAGGAGAACCAGGTGTCCAGGACGTCCGGGTCCTGGCGGATGTTGGATGATCCACAGTGCTCGCACTGGCTGGGGTCCTCCAGGGCCACCGTGATCTGGTCGCAGTCGTCGCAGTACCAGACGGGGATGCGGTGCCCCCACCAGAGCTGGCGCGAGATGCACCAGTCGCGGATGTTTTCCATCCAGTGGAGGTAGACTCGGGTGAACCGCCGGGGGACGATCTTGATCCGGCCGTCCTTCACCGCCGCCATGGCCGGCTCCGCCAGGGGCTTCATGCTCACGAACCACTGCTGGCTGACGACGGGCTCGATGATGGTGTCGCAGCGCTGGCAGTGGCCGATGGAGTGGCCATAGGGCTCGATCTTCTCGATCAGGCCCATGGCCTCCAGGTCGTCCACGATGGCGTCGCGGCAAACGAAGCGGTCCTGGCCAGCGTAGGGCCCTGCCTCTTCGTTCATCATCCCGTCCGGCCCCACCGACACGATGGCGGAGAGGCCGTGGCGCTCGCCCACCTCGAAGTCCACCTGGTCATGGCCGGGCGTTATCTTCAGGGCGCC
>CAZXAF010000312.1:0-1776 GCA_964638905.1 uncultured Dehalococcoidia bacterium | reverse complement strand
TCCATGACCAGGTCGAACGGCCGGGCAGCGGTGGGGCAGTACTCGTTGCAGGCGAAGCAGGTGATGCACGCCGACAGGATGGGGGCCTCTCGCCCGGCGATAAGCTCCTCGATCTCGAAGGCGGCGCGCTCCTTGTCGTAGTCTACATAAAGGCAGCGCACGAAGCAGTCGCCGCAGCGGTCACAGCGCGATTCGTCAAACATCTCCAGGCCTCCTTTGGAAGCATTCTATCCATAACGGCTATGAGGCGATTCCTATAGTATCCTGCCGGTGGGAATTCCGTCCAGCGCGGGAGGCGATTCGCCGGCGGGCCCGAATGCGCCGGCCCTCTGCCAAAGGAGTACATCACGAACGCTGCCCGCTAGTTATATAATGGCCGTACCCCGCAGAAGGAGGTTGCCTCGATGGTGCAGATGAGCGGCAAGCAGGCCCTGATGGAGCAGTTGGTGGCCGAGGGCGTACGGTACGTTTTCGGCAACCCCGGCACCACCGAGCAGCCCTTCATGGACATCCTTCAGGACTACCCGCAGATTCAGTACATTCTCGCCCTCCAGGAAGCGACCGCCCTCGGTATGGCCGATGCCTACGCCTGGGCCTCTGGTCGGCCGGCCTTCGTCCAGTTGCACATCGCCCCCGGATTGGGCAACGCCATGGGCATGCTCTACAGCGCCTACGTTGCCGGCACGCCGCTGGTGATCTATGCCGGCCAGCACGAACCCAGGGGGGTGATCCAGGAGCTGATTCTGGCCGCCGACCTGGTGAGCATGGCGCGGCCGCTCACCAAGTGGAGCGTGGAGGTACAGGACGCCGCCGACATCCCCACCGTGCTCCGGCGTGCCTTCAAGACGGCCGCCGAGCCGCCCCGCGGGCCGGTGTTCATCTCCATCCCTCTGAACGTGATGGACCAGACCGCCGAGATGGCCATCGCCCCCGCAACCTACTCGCGCTGGCGGGTACGCCCCGACCCGCAGGCAGCGGCAGAGGCGGCAGACCTTCTGGCCGCCGCCCGGTCGCCGGCGATCGTCTGCGGCGACGGCGTGGCCCTCTCCGGCGCCCTGGAGGAGGCCGTTCAGCTGGCCGAGCTTATCGGCGCTCAGGTGTACAGCACCTTCTCCGCCGAGCTGGTCTTCCCCACCGATCACCCTCTCCATCAGGGGCTGGTGAACATCATCCGCGAGGCCGGCCTGCGCAGGCAGTTGGCAGCAGCCGACGTGCTGCTCATCGTCGGGGCATCGGCCTTCCGTGTTCTCTACCCCATGGCCGAGCCGCCTTTCCCCGTCCAGACCAAGGTCATCCAGATAGACGCCAGTCCTTGGGAGCTGGCCAAGAACTGGCCGGCAGCCCTGGCTATCGTTGCCGACCCGAGGATGGGCCTGCGCGACCTGCTTGAGATGCTGCCCTCGAAGCTCTCTGAGACGGCCCGCCGAGCGGCCGCCGCTCGCCTTCAGGCCGCCCGCGAGCAAAAGGAGCAGGCCCAGCAGTCCTTGGAGGAGGTCGCTCGCTCCGTTTGGGATGCCGTACCTATAGCCGTGCCTCGACTCATGAAGGAGTTGGCCGACTGCCTGGAGCCGGGAACCGTGGTCTACGATGAAGCGATCACCGCTGGTGGCCACCTGTCGCGCTATCTGAAGTTCAACCAGCCCGGCACCTACTTCGGCTTCCCCGGCGGGAGTCTGGGCGCTGGCTTACCCGGTGCCCTGGGCGTCAAGCTGGCTCGGCCTGATAGCCCCGTGCTGGCCGTGGTCGGCGACGGAGCCGCCCTCTACACCATCCAGG
>CAZXAF010000311.1:0-1783 GCA_964638905.1 uncultured Dehalococcoidia bacterium | reverse complement strand
TGTCAGCGCGTGGTTCGCCGTGGCGGTGGGGTGGCCATAGCTCCTCCCCTTGCCAGACCTCGCGCCGACGGCAGGGGGAACATCCTGGACGTGTTGATGTACAAGGGAGTCATCGGCACGTCCTGCACGAACCCGTAGGGCGCCGCGACGGTCTTCCTACACTATGTGGCTGGATAGCATCGTTGTCCGGTGTCCAATTGAGCGGGCCACGTACGGCACCCGCCGATGGGAATTCGATGCTGGCTGACGAGCTTGCCCCCTCTAGCCCGTTCGACGCGTCGGGGGCCTCAGCGCCCACTATTGCGCCATCGTGACCTGAACTTCGTGGCAGACAGTGCAAGCAAGCTCTTATCGACGCGGGCTACAGGGTTGCTGGTGACTTCTTGCGTTCGGTCTTGGCCGACAACCTTCTGCTATAATCTCCGCAAATGAATATCGCAGACAAAGTTGTTATCATCACCGGCGCCAGCTCGGGCATAGGATTGGCGACGGCAAGACTGCTTGCCGCGCATCGGGCAAAGGTGGCCCTTGCTGCCCGCTCAAGAGACAAGTTGAGCCAACTTGCCGCAGAACTCCCGGACTCTTTCGCTATTCCAACTGACATGAGATCGGAAAAAGACATCAGGAATATGACAGAGAAAGTGTTGAGGCACTTCGGGAGGATAGACGTTCTCATCAATTGCGCCGGCAGAGGGTACGACGCCCCGCTTGAGCAAATCGAGATCGACAAATATCGTGGGCTGTTTGAGCTGGACGTAGTAGGACCGCTGATCGCCATGCAGTTGGTGATTCCAATCATGAGAGAACAGGGAGGCGGCACGATTGTAAATATCAGTTCCGGGACATCACTTATGTATCTGCCCAACATGAGCGCATACTCGTCAGTGAAGCGAGCCTTGAATTCGATCACGCTGACCGCCAGGGAGGAACTGGCGAAGGACAATATTGTTGTCAGCGTTGTGTATCCCTACATGACTCTCACGGACCTCGACAAGAACATGTTTGGAGTAGAGAGTGGCGACTTCCAGCAGTTCGAGGCGGAGGTCGACGCCAACCTTCCACCTCCCGACTCAGCCGAGTACGTTGCGGCAAGGATATTGCAGGTGATCGAGACGGAAGAACCAGAACAGTTTGCGCATGACTGGATGAAAGACCTTCGTTGACAATTGACTCGGCCCACGGCTGGTGGCCACTTCCCTAGTCGCCGGCCGGCCCCACGGCGCCGCAAATCCCGCATCCCGCTCTCAACGTCGCGATGCCCCGCTTCCAGGCGGCAGCTTGGTACGAGACGGGTATCATCCCGCCACAATGTCTTGACTTCCCCGCACACTACGGCAATATGGTCGATGGCTTGAGACTGCTAGGAGGTATCGACCATGACCACCACCATAGCGCCCTTTGAGGGCATCGCCAGCTGGGAGCGGGCTTTGTACGCCTTCCTGGCGTCAACGCGTCGAGGCGCTCGCCCGCAAGAGCAGCACCACAATGGATGGGGATAGGGAGCGGCGGCGTTGGAAGGAGAGGATTGTCAGAGTTCGGCGTGGGCTGATCGACGGCATCCTGGACAACGAGACGGCGAAGGTAGCAATTCGGGAGGCGGAGGTTGCCCTACACGCTTTGCCGAGGCTAGATGGAGCTTCCGTTCAAGCAGGGGGGAGTCTAACCGACATCCACCAGCTATGGCCACAGATGACCATGGAGGAACGTCGTGACTTGGTGAGGCTGGTTCTCGCCAAGGTTGAGGTCGACCTAAGGACAGGGGGAGTGGAAGGCTTGACACCAA
>CAZXAF010000310.1:0-1796 GCA_964638905.1 uncultured Dehalococcoidia bacterium | reverse complement strand
AAGGATTTCGTGGCAGCTTAGCTTTACCCTAAAAACTTATTGAGGAGACCTCTAGGGGTACAGCCCGTGGCTCAAACGAGCCGATGGTGGTCTCCACCGGCATGGCGGCGCTGGGCCACGGAGAAGATAAACGATTTACGAGGAGGAAGTGCAATGAACAGGTATAGAGTTAGACGTTGGGCGTTGGTCGTCGGTGGGGCGGCCGTCCTGCTGGTCGTCCTGTTGGTGGGAAGTATCCTCTGGGAGAGTTTGTCGTGGCAAGAGCTCCCCCCGTTGCCTCTGCTATCTTCGATGCCCGCCCTGGCCCAGGAGTGGAACCCGCAGCGACCCTTCGGCGCCCTGGGTGACGTGGAGTTGGTGCTGGAGGCCGAGTTGCCCAATGGTCCAAGCGAAGCTCCCGTTTACCAGCAGACAGGCGACGCCCTGCCCTCCACGCCCGAGGAGGCCCTCGCCTGGGCGGAGCAATTCGATCTGTCCAACCCGCAAGTCTACCGTGACGTGCGCGACCCCGGTAACCTGATCGTCATCGGCAGCGACGGACAAACGCTCAGTTTCAACACGGATGCGCCGTGGGCGGCTAGCTACGGCCGGGGCGTTAATCCTTTCTTCATCTGGCGGGCAAGCGATCCCAACAACCCGCCTCCCCTCAGCTTCGAGGCTGCACGCGACATCGCCATCGCCTTCCTGCAAGCACACAACTTATTGCCGGATGCCTATCAGGTGGAGGAGGAGAGCAGCACGGCGCCGTCAGGCGTGGAGGCTCCACCAATCCGCCAGATGCTCATCCGTCCGCTGCTCGACGGCTACCCCGTCGAGGGGCACGACGCCGAGATACGAGTGCAGGTCGGTCCCGACGGCACGGTCTACAGCGCCTGGCTGTCGCCGCTAGCATTTGCACAGGGAGAGACCTACCCTCTGAGATCAGCCCAGGAAGCCTTCGAGGCGCTGCGCACCGGTGACATCAGAGGCCCCTTCCGCCTGAGCATTGACTGGCACGCTCCGCCGGAGGCTGTGAGCGAAGCAGCACAGACAACCTATTATCGCCCCGAGCCCGCCACTTATCAGGCCGGCGATGTGGTCACTGTGCGCGGCTCTGTGGGGTTGCTGCGGGCCGTGGCAACGGGCGAGGTTCAGGCCAGTCTTTTCAACAACGATGGCACTTTCGAGTTGACCGGCCCGGCCCTGGAGGAGATGGCTGCCGAGTTAGGTTACAACGAAGTCGTAGTGCAGGGCATCATCCAGGCTGAATCAGGTCCCCGCCGCTGGCAGTTGGCCGTGAGCGACTGGTCCATCGCTCCGCCGCTGCAAGTCAACCGCTTCGTCGGCACCATTGAAATGGAAGGTGACATCACTTCCCTCGTCGCCGACGACGAGGTGTGCTATCGCCTGCTCTCTCCCCCGGATGGATTGAGCGCTGGTGACCGGGTGGCCGTCTCCGCCGAGGTCGTCCCTGGCGAGGGAGACGAGCTGCCCGCCCTGCGCTGGTTCGGCATCGAATCGCCGCCTGCTACCCAGCAGTATGTCAGTGGCAGCAGCGAGAGCGTGTCGGTAGTAGTGGAAGCAGTGCAGGTGGAGAAGGAGGTGATCGAAGCGGCGCCGGGGCCAGTGCCGGTCACTCAGGTCATCGTTGGCGCTCTACACTTTGAGGATGGTGACCCCGTGTTGGAGACGCCCGAAGGTCAACGGTTCCGCGTCGTCGGCCTGCCCGACGAATTGAACACTGGCCGCAATGGGCGCGTGATCGCCGTGCGCGGCCAGGTGACTCCCCCCGCCGAAGCGGGTGATCTGCCTACCCT
>CAZXAF010000309.1:0-1798 GCA_964638905.1 uncultured Dehalococcoidia bacterium | reverse complement strand
GGGGCCAGCGCTGGTATTATATTATGAAGTGGTATCGTCAGGTCAACGGCTGGGCGCTCTTGACAGGCATAACAGGCGCGATATGATTTGACAGCACGGCGGGGCAGTTCGCCGGAAGGAGGCGAGACGATGACAACGCGAGCGTACATCCTCATCGAGGCGGCGGTGGGCAAGGCCAAGCCGGTGGCCGAAGGGGTGGCCAAGATGAATTTTCCCAACGCCAGGGTGGTCGCCGTTGATGCTGTCACCGGTCCCTATGACGCCATCGCTCTCTTGGAGGGTGACGACCTTGACCGCGTAGGGACGGCAATCACCGACGGCATCCAGCAGGTAGACGGCGTTCAGCGCACCACCACCTGCCTGGTTGTCAAGCTCGGCTAGAGTCCAGGATCGCTCTTCCCAACTGCTGGTACCCAGATTGGCCTCTGTGATTGGGCCAATGCTACAATGGGAGCGCGGCTGGTTCGCTGCGCGCCCTTGCTGTCTCTAGCCCTTCCCGTTCGACGCCTTCGGGCGCTTTGGAACCCTGGTGACTGGATATGATCAGCGTCGAAGAAGCCCTGGAACGCATCCTCAGCTATGCCGGCGTGCTGGAACCCGAGGAGAAGCCCATCCTTGAGGCCCTGGGCCAGGTGCTGGCGGAAGAAATATTCGCTTCCTTCAACATTCCGCCCCTGGACAACAGCGCCATGGACGGCTACGCGCTGCAGGCGGCGAGCACCGTCGGCGCCTCTCCCTCCGCGCCGGTGGAGTTGCGGGTGGTCGGCGAGCTGGCGGCCGGCTACATCTTCGAAGGGGAGGTGACCCCCGACACGGCGGTTCGGATCATGACCGGCGCTCCCATCCCCGAGGCTGCCGATGCGGTGGTTCCCTTCGAGGACACGGAGGAGGCAGTCCACAGGGCGCCGAGGACGGCGCGACGCGTCGACGAGGCGGTGCGCATCCTCAGGGAGGCCAGGCCCGGCGATAATATTCGGCGGGCGGGAGAGGACATCCACGAGGGCCAGCGAGTGCTGGCCAAGGGGGCCGTCCTCAGGCCGGCGGAGATCGGGATGCTGGCCTCTGTCGGCCGGACGACGGTCAATGTGATCCGGCGGCCGGTGGTGGCGGTGCTGTCCACCGGCGATGAGCTGATGGAGGTGGGCCAGGCTCTACCGCCCGGCCGCATATACGACAGCAACTCCTACAGCGTGGCCGCTCTCATCCAGCGCTACGGAGGCATCCCCAGGGTGCTGGGCATCGCTCCCGATACGGTGGAGGCCCTGGTGGCCAAGATCCGCCAGGGGCTGGATGCCGATATGCTTCTCACTTCGGCGGGCGTGTCCCGAGGCGACTACGATATGGTGAAGGACGTGCTGGTGCGTCAAGGGGAGATAGACTTCTGGACGGTGGCCATGAAGCCAGGCAAACCCCTGGCCTTCGGCCTCTTCCGCAGCGGCCAGAGGCGCATCCCTCACATCGGCCTTCCCGGCAACCCGGTGAGCTCGATGGTCTCCTTCGAGCTGTTCGCCCGCCCGGCGATCCTCAAGATGATGGGCAAGACCAACTGGCAGAAGCCGGTCATTCGGGCCATTGCCAAGGAGCGCATCGTCAACCGGAACGACCCCCGTCGCTACTTCGCCCGCTGCATCGTCAGCGAGGAGGACGGCCGCTACTACGCCTCCCTCACTGGGCCCCAGGGCTCGGGCATCCTCAGCTCGATGGCCGCCGCCAATGGCCTCACCGTCATCCCCGAGGATGTGGATGTGGTGGAGCCGGGCGACGAGATCACGGTGATGATGCTCGACTGGAGCCAGGG
>CAZXAF010000308.1:0-1812 GCA_964638905.1 uncultured Dehalococcoidia bacterium | reverse complement strand
CCGTGGGGTCCTCGCGCCACACGTCGTCGCCTACCTCGGCCTCAGCTATGGCCCGACGCATGGCCAGCGTGGGCAAGGTGACGGTATCGCTTCTGAGGTCAATGATTCTGTCTGCCATCACGCACCCTGTAGTCCCGGCGGAGGCAAAGAGACCTCCGGCGCAAACAAGGGGCCGGAAGCCGGCCCCTGACAAGAACCCGTGTGATGCTTCCTTCCCTGACTACTGATCTCCTCGCTCCCAGAGCGATTGGTAGCTGGAGCCGCCGCGGATAGCGGTCAGCACCTCGGCCTTTTCCTCCTCCAACAGCTCGCCGAATACGGCCTCACATTGCTCCTTCACTCCCTGGTAGCCACTAGCGATGAGTCGGTCGACGATGCGTTGCCAGAGGCCGGCGACGCGAAAGGTCTCGATCTGGCGTGGCCAGGTAAAGGATACGATCTTTTCCGGCAGGACAAAGCGAGGCCGCAACTCCTTCAGGCTGCGAAAGCGATCCTCCACCGAGGAAGCCTTAGGCACCAGCTTGAGCATGGGGCCATCGACGTCGTCGTGGCGGGTGTCGACCAGCAGCCGCTTGTCCAGCATGGCGAAGCGGACCACCAACACCTCAGCGGTGTCGATGACCTCCATCACCTCATCCAGGTTCATCCCGAATTCGTCCATGGGGTCGATCCGCCCGGAAGCGCTGTGCCCGGCAGCAGGCCGAAAATGTTTAGTTCATTCTACCCGTCGCTGTCGCCGGGGGTCAACGCGGGGGCCTAGGGGGCTACCTCCGCTCGGAGTAGCGCTCCTCCTGCCAGACGTCGCCGCGGTGGTGATAGCCGGTGCTCTCCCAGAAGCCAGGCCGATCCTCGCTCATGAACTGCAAGCCCCACGCCCACTTGGCGCTCTTCCACAAGTAGAGCTTGGGCATCACCAGGCGCAGGGGCCAGCCGTGCTCTGGCTTCAGATCCTGGCCATTGTGCTTGTAGGCAAAGAGGACGCTATCGTCCAAAAGGTCTTCCAGGGAGACGTTGGTGGTGTAGTCGCCGTGGCAGTGAACCATGACGAAGCGGGCCTGAGGCTTGGGGCGAATGCGCTTCATCAACTCCTGGAAGGCCACCCCCTCCCAGGTGTTGTCCAGCACACTCCAGCCCTCGACGCAGTGGGCGTCGGCGGTCACCGTGGTCTTGGGGAGAGCGATGAACTCCTGCCAGCTGAGGGTTAGCTCTTCCTCCACCTCACCCCAGACGCGAAAGGCCCAGGTGTTGAGGTCGATGCGGGGAACCTCTCCACGGTGCAGCGTCGGCCGGTTCTCTATCGCCCGCTGACCGGGAGGCAGAGGGCCGCCGCGCTCCTGACGGTCAGGGCCGGCGTTGCGGTCGGAAGAATCGAATGTCATTCGAGCTCAAGGACCTCACGAGAATTGTAAGATCAGGCTAACAGGCCGCCTACAGGCGAGTCAACCGACAGAGGCGGCAGCCGCTTCGTTGCCTGCCAGGAAAGGCCAGTGCTATCATGCCAATGATGCCAATCGAAGGGACGAAGAATCCCAAGGCAACGTCGCTACGTCTGCGCTGGCGGCGCGATCTCTTCTTCTTCTCCATCGTGGCGGCCGTTATTGCCTTCGATCAGCTCACCAAGCACCTCATCCGAGCCACCCTCGATCAGGGCGAGACCTTCCCCGAGGGCTGGCCAGTCCGCCTCGTGCATGTGACCAACACCGGCGCCGCCTTCGGCATCCTCCAGGAGCAGAACGCCTTCCTGGTGGTCACCACTCTTATCGGCGTGGCTGCCATCCTCCTCTACTACTGGTATCCCCCCTTCGAGCACGC
>CAZXAF010000307.1:0-1813 GCA_964638905.1 uncultured Dehalococcoidia bacterium | reverse complement strand
TGATCCTCGGTCTGGCCTTCGCCGAGGCCATCGGCATCTATGCGCTGGTGGTGGCGGTCATGATCGGCTTCGTCTTCTAGGCCGGCGTGAGGACTGTGCGGAGATTCGACTAATGGAGCCAGTCTTTCTCGCCGGTTTCGTCGACGGGCTGAAGACCCTGGGGATCAACCTTCCCAGCCTGCTGGCCCAGCTTCTCAACTTCACCCTCCTCCTGATCCTGCTCAGCATCTTCGCCTACAAGCCGATGATGCGCCTGCTGGACGAGCGGCGACGGCGCATCCAGGAGGGCCTGGAGGCAGCGGAGCAGGCCAAGCAGAGCGCGGCCCGGGCTGAGCAAGACGTGCAGGCTCAGTTGGAGCGAGGGCGCCAGGAGGGGCAGGCCGTCATCGGCCAGGCCCAGCAGATAGCGGCTCGCATTCAGGAGGAGGCCCATCAGCAGGCGCGTCAGGACGCTGAGGCGCTGATCGATCGCGCTCGCGGTGAGATTCAGCTCGAGCGGGACAGCGCCATCGCCGATCTGAGGCGGGAGTTCGCCGGCCTTACCATCGAGGCCGCTGAGAAGGTCATCGGCCAGTCACTAGACCCGGCGGCTCACCGACGGCTCATCGAGGAGGCGCTGGCCGAGTCCAGCCTGGGCGGTGACGGCGGCCAGCCGCCTTCCCGGTCAGAACCCAGCTCATGATTCGCGACACGGCAGCCAAGCGATACGCTCAGGCGGCCTTCGAGATCGCCCGCGATCGCGATAGCCTGGAGCAATGGGTTGCCGACCTGGCCCTGGTGGCCCAGGTCATGGCCGACCCTGAGGCTATGGCCATCCTCAGCAGCACCAAGGTGGCCCTGGCCGATAGGCATCGCCTGCTGGAGGGCATCCTGGAGAGGATCGACCCGCTGGTCATGAACCTGGCCAAGCTGCTGGTGGCCAAAGGGCGGGTGGGCATCGCCTCCCAGGTTGCCGAGGCCTATTGCGACCTGGTGGACGAGCACAGCGGCGTCGCCCACGCCAGCGTGGTAACGGCCGTTCCCCTGTCCGAACCGGAGCGGCGGGCGGTGGAAGAAAGGCTGAGCCGGCTAACCGGCAAGAAGGTGGTTGCCCATCTGGAAGTAGAGCCGGAAATCGTCGGAGGGGTGGTGGCCCGCGTGGGCGATCGCCTCATCGACGGCAGCACTCGCAGTAGGCTTCTGGCCCTGAAGAGAAACCTGGCGGGTCAGGAGCGCTAGACTCGAAATCACGTAGCTGCAGGGCTTCAGCCCTGCCAATGCAGATTTGGAGGTCCGCAGCTACTGGAAGGTGGTGATAGGGGGAAATGGCGGTACGACCGGAAGAGATAGCTTCTATTATTCGACAGCAGATCGAGCAGTTCGGCGCCCCGGTCACGGCGGTGGATGTGGGCGCGGTGGTGGAGGCCGGCGATGGCATCGCCCGCATCCACGGCCTCCAGGGCTGCATGTACAACGAGATCCTTCAGTTCCCCAACGACATCATGGGTCTGTCCCTGAACCTGGAAGAGGACATGGTCGGCGCCATCATCCTCGGCGACTACACCAAGATCAAGGAAGGGGATGAGGTGCGGTCCACCGGCCGCATCGTCGAGGTGCCGGTGGGCGATGCCCTCATCGGACGGGTGATTGACCCCCTGGGCAACCCTCTGGACGGCAAGGGGCCTGTTCCCCGCGACAAGACCCGCCCGGTAGAGCGCATCGCTCCCAGCGTGGTAGTCCGCAAGGGTGTGGATACCCCCGTGCAGACGGGGATCAAGGCCATCGACTCCATGATCCCCCTCGGCCGCGGCCAGCGCGAGCTGATCATCGGCGA
>CAZXAF010000306.1:0-1817 GCA_964638905.1 uncultured Dehalococcoidia bacterium | reverse complement strand
TACAAGACGGGGGATCGCCCGCCGGAGGTGGATGTCGACCAGCTTCGTTTCTATGTTATTATGTTGGAGCGGAAGCTGGCGCGTTCTGTGCGTCGGGCCTCCTACTTCTTCCTGGAGGAAGGCGACGTTTGGAGTATCCATCCGACGCGCGAGGAGCTGGCGGAGAGCCTGACCCAGGCGTTGGCGACAGCGGAGGACATGGTAGGCGAGCACGACTTTCCGGCCACCATCGGCAGGCACTGCGCCGGTTGCCCTTATCTGGGGGTCTGCGCCGAGCGGGACAAGATCGCCCAGTTGCGACAGGATGAGGGTTGGTAGTCGGCCGTGCCCATCTACGAGTATCGTTGCGATCGCTGTCGGAGGCGGGTGAGCGTCTTCCAGCGCAGCATCCAGGAGGCGGCGGCAGCCGTTTGCTCCCACTGCGGCAGCAGCGAGCTTACCCGTCTCATGTCGCGGGTGGCCGTGCTGCGCTCGGAGGAGAGCCATCTGGAGGGCCTGGCCTCCGACGCCAGCCTGGCCGATGTCGATGAGAGCGACCCTCGTAGCCTGGCCCGCTGGGCGCGGCGCATGGGCCGAGAGATGGGCGAGGACCTCGGCCCGGAGTTCGACGAGGTGGTGGAGCGCATGGAGGCCGGCGAGATGCCTGAGGGTCTCGATGAGGGGGAGGAGGAGCCTCTGGACGACTTCGACTAGGAGGTTCCAGAGCTAAGCATGCCCATCTATGAGTTCAAGTGCCAGGACTGCGGTCGTTTGACCAGCGTCTTCGTCAAGACGGTGGACTCATCCTGCCAGGCCCAGTGCCAGCATTGCGGCGGCGGGGATCTGCGGCGGGTGGTCTCCCGCTTTGCCTACCACAGATCGGAGCAGAGCATCCTGGAGGAGTA
Source organism: uncultured Dehalococcoidia bacterium (assembly GCA_964638905.1). GTDB lineage: Bacteria > Chloroflexota > Dehalococcoidia > SM23-28-2 > SM23-28-2 > SM23-28-2. The sequence goes on along the minus strand of CAZXAF010000306.1, from coordinate 933 downwards.
CGGCAGCGAGCCCAGGCGGCCGGAGGACTATAAGGACCCCCGCCAGATCGGCCGCTGGGTGGAGCGCAAGTTCAGCGAGTATGGGATGGATATGCCCGACGAGACGCGCAAGATGATCGACGCCGCCCGCGAGGGGGAGTTCCCCGAGCCGGTGAAGGACGGGTAGGGTTTTCCGATGGCAAAGAGAGGACAGCCGATGGCAAAGAAAGCGGAGCAGCCGGCGAAGCGCCTGAACGCCATCGCCGAGGACGTGCGGGCCCACCTGGGCGCCAAGCACGCCGCTCGCGAGAAGGCATTAGCCCTCTGTCGCGATGCCCTGCGCCATTCGGCCAATGCTATCCGCGCCGTCCATCGAGGGGATTTCGCCGCCGCCGAGGGCCTGTTGGCCCAGGCCAAGGGTATGCTGGCGCAGGCGGCGAAGGACCTGGCCGATCATCCGGACATCTTCTACGCCGGCTTCGTCCACAATGCCCAGAAGGAGTTCGCCGAGGGCTGTCTCACCCTCGCCCTGGTGGCCGGTCGCCCGTTGCCCTCGCACACCGATCTGGATGTCGACTGCCCTGCCTACCTCAACGGCATGGGCGAGGCCGTGGGCGAGCTGCGCCGCTATCTGCTGGACAGCCTGCGCGGCGGCGACATCGGCCGCTGCGAGAGCATCCTTGCCGCCATGGACGACATCTACGCTGTGCTGGTGACCATGGACTATCCCGAGGCGGTAACCGCCGGCCTTCGCCGAACGACCGACGCCACGCGCGGCATCCTCGAGCGGACGCGCGGCGACCTGACGATGGCCCTGGTGCAGCGCAACCTGGAGCGCCGCCTGGAGGAGTTCGAGGGGAAGCTCCAAGGGGGCTAGCCGCGGATGACACGTTTCGTGTCAGTAGCAACTGCGGTCGGAAGCGCTGCTCTTGCTCTAGTGGCTGCCTGTGGCGG
>CAZXAF010000305.1:0-1868 GCA_964638905.1 uncultured Dehalococcoidia bacterium | reverse complement strand
GGATGCTATCCTAAACGACAAGATCGATTCGGCGTTCTGCCTGGTGCGGCCGCCCGGCCACCACGCCACCTCCGACCGGCCGATGGGCTTCTGCTTGTTCAACAACGTGGCCATCGTCGCCAAACACGCCCAGGCGCGACGGGGCCTGGAGCGCGTGGCCATCGTCGACTTCGATGTGCACCACGGCAACGGTACCCAGGATACGTTCTACGCCGATCCATCAGTGCTCTACTTCTCCACCCATCAGTCGCCCTTCTATCCGGGCACCGGCTCCTGGAGGGAGATAGGTGAGGGCGAGGGCCGCGGCTCTACGGTGCACCTGCCCCTGCCGGCGGGCTGCGGCGATGGCCAGTATCGCCGGGCCTTTGAGGACGTGCTGGTGCCCGTGCTGCGGCGGTTCCGGCCCCAGCTCATCCTCGTTTCCGCCGGCTTCGATGCCCACTTTAAGGATCCGCTGGCCAGCATGCGCCTGAGCTGCGCCGGCTATCGGGAGCTGGCCCTGATCCTGCAGGCGGTGGCGGACGAGATGTGCCAGGGGCGGCTGCTGTTCGCTCTTGAGGGCGGCTACGGCGGCGATTCGCTGGCCTGGTCGGTGCGCGCCTGCCTCGACGTGCTGCTGGGCAATCCCTTCGTGCCCGACCCGCTGGGCTCCGCTCCTCCGGACTACGAGCCGGACATCGGGCCGCTGCTGACGGCGGTGAAGGAGCTGCTCGGGCTGGCCTAGTCGGGCAGGAAGCGCTGGAAGGCCTCGTTGCCCAGGAGCCGTCCTCTAGCGCTAAGGCGAAGGCAGCCGTCGCTGCGCTCAAGGAGGCCCAGGGCTTCCAGTTCCTCCACCTGAGCGCCGTACACGGACATCAGCTCCTGGCCGAAGCGGCGGCGAAACTCTTCCAGCGGAAGCCCGCTTGTCAGGCGCAGGCCGAGGACGACCGTCTCGGCCATGGCGCGAGCGGTCGTTATCTCCTCGATAGAAGCGATGTGCTCCAGGCTCGCCAGGAAGCAGCCGAGACCCTCGGCGGGACGTGCGTCGGCCTTCGCGCTTCCTTCCACCAGCGGGATGTACCGCCGCGGATCCTTGACGTTGGCGAAGCGGAAGCCGCCGAGGCAGGAGTGGGCGCCCGCCCCCAAGCCCAGATACGGTTCGTTCAGCCAGTAGGTCAGGTTGTGGCGGCAGCGGCGATCGGGGAGGGCCCAGTTGGAGATCTCGTAGTGCTCGTAGCCGGCGGTCGCCAGAGCATCCTCGGCCCAGAGGTACATATCGGCGGCCAGATCGGCGTCCGGCGGGGGCAGGCGACCGTGGGCCAAGTCGTCGGCCAGGGGGGTGCCCTCCTCCACCGTCAGGGCGTACAGCGACAGGTGGTCGGGCCGCAGGGTGGTGGCTTCCCTCATCGTTTGCTGCCAGACGGCCATTGTCTGGCTGGGCAGGCCGTAGATCAGGTCCAGGTTCACGTTGTCGAAGCCCGCCTGCCGCGCCGTGCGATAGGCCTCGCGGGCCTCCGCTGCTCTGTGGATGCGGCCGAGGATGGCCAGTTCGTCATCGTGGAAGCTCTGCACGCCCAGGCTGAGGCGGTTCACCCCCAGCGAGCGCAGCCCTCGAAGGTAGGGGCGGTCCACCGTCCCCGGATTGGCTTCGCAGGAGACCTCGGCGTCGGTGGCCAGGCGAAAGCGCTGGCGGAGAGCGGTCAGCATGCGCTCGATATCTGCCAGCGGCAGCAGGCTGGGGGTGCCGCCGCCCAGGAAGACGGTGGCCGCCTGCATGCGCTGGGTAGCCTCCCGCCAGAGCGTCATCTCGGCGAGCAGGGCGCGCACGTAGGACGGGATCAGCGACTCCAGCCCAGCGTAGGAGTTGAAGTCGCAGTAGGAGCACTTGG
>CAZXAF010000304.1:0-1899 GCA_964638905.1 uncultured Dehalococcoidia bacterium | reverse complement strand
CTGGACATCCGAACGCTCAGCGAGGAGGAGTTGCTGGCCAGCCGCGGCTGGTAGAAACGGATGACTCGCATCGGCGTCCTGGCGCTTCAGGGTGACTTCGCAGAGCACATCTCCGTCTTCCAGCGATTGGGCATCGAGGCGCGAGAGGTGCGCCACCCCCAGGATCTTGCCGACCTCGACGGCCTGGTGATCCCCGGCGGCGAGAGCACTACCGTCGCCCGCCTCATCTCCGAGTTCGGCCTCCTGGCGCCTCTGCAAGAGCGAGTCCAACAGGGATTCCCCCTCTGGGGCACCTGCGCGGGCATGATCGTTCTCGCTCAGCGGGCCAGCGAGCTGACCTGGCCTACGCTGGGCGCACTGGCCATATCCGTGCAGCGCAACGCCTTCGGCCGCCAGGTGGACAGCTTCGAGACCGACCTGGCCGTGCCCGCCCTCGGCCAGCAGCCGTTTCATGCCGTCTTCATAAGGGCGCCCATCGTGGAGGAAGTGAGCGATGGAGTGGAGGTGCTGGCCAGGCTGGATAACGGGAAGGCGGTTGCCGTCCGCCAGGCCAACGCTCTAGCCACCGCCTTTCACCCCGAACTGACGGAAGACCATCGCTTTCACCGCTACTTCGTGGATATCATACAAGCGCACAAGGATGTCCGAGCATAACATTCCCGCCGCCATCAGGCCTCTGCGGCCGGCCGATCTGGTGCTCCTGGCATCGCTCTGGGCCACGGGAAGGCCGCTGTTTGGCCCTTCCTACCGCAACGAAGCCCGGACCTGGGAGCGCCTGGGCCTGAAGGAAGGGGGACTTCGTCTGCTGGGGAGCACCCTCAAGCAGTGGCTGCCGTTGGCCGAGCGCCGTCATGCCTGGATAGCCGTTCGGGAGCTGCGAGCCTGCGCCCTGGCGTCGGTGCGGCGACGCTGTAGCCCCAGCGCCTGGGAGTTGGATTACCTCATCGTCAGCCGGAGAGACGAATCCGGCGGCCCGGCGTTCCTCCAACAGCTAATCCAGGAACTGGGACGAGCCGGCGTGGAGAAGCTCTTCTTGAGAGTAAAGGCCGATAGCCCCCTCCTGGGGACAGTCCGCGAGGCAGGCTTCTTCCCTTACCTGAAGGAGCACCTCATGGCTATCGATAGGGCGCCGCAGGATTTGGAGCCGGGGGAGGTATCCCTGCGGCAGCGTACCTCGGCCGACGCCCTCCCTCTGTTCCAGCTGTACAACGCTGCTGTGCCGGCAGCCGTCCGCCGCAACGAGGCTGCTACCCTGCGCGAGTGGGTCGACACGCAGGAGAACGGCCACTGTCAGCAGCTGGTGGCGATGGGGAAAGATGGCCTTGCGGCCTGGTTGCGCATCTCCAAGAGCCGCCGAGCGGGCCGCTTCAGCCTGCTGATCCAGCGAAGGGAAGATGTTCCCCTGGACTACCTGCTGGCGGCCGCGCTCGACCATCTGGCGGACAGACGGCCGATCCTCTGTCTGGTGGCTGAATACCAGAAGGCGGTGGCCCGTCGGCTGGAGGAGCTGGGCTTCAGGGCAGCGGGCGAGTACGTGGTCCTGGTGAACCGCCTGGCCCGACCTGTGGAGGAGGCCGTTCCGGTAGCGGAGGGGGTTAGCCAGCCCTATCCGGTGAGCTAGTGAAATGCATACGCTGAGGATAACCGACGACCTAGACGCCCTGCTCGATGTGCTGCCGCCCCAGGTCCGCGATCCCCTGCAGCAGCGGACGGAGAACTTCGAGCTGCTGGAGGTGGTGCTCGACCTGGGCCGCCTGCCGGAGGCCCGCTATCCGGAGCGAGAGATAATCCTCGGCGACCGGGAGGTGACCCAGGCCGACCTGGACTACGTCGTCTCCCGCATCGGCGAGTTCACCACCGACAACCGGGCGGGCATCGAGCGCACCCTCCACCGCATAT
>CAZXAF010000303.1:0-1901 GCA_964638905.1 uncultured Dehalococcoidia bacterium | reverse complement strand
CCGCCGCCATCTTCACCGGCGGCCTGGTGCTGGGGGTAGGGTTGGGCCTGCTGGCCGGCTACGTCGGCGGCTGGTTGGACAACGCCATCATGCGGGTGGCCGATGCCTTCTTTGCCCTCCCCGATATCCTTCTCTTGCTTCTGATCACTGCCACCATCCGGCCGCGCGTCGAGGATCTGTTCGACAAGTTCAAATCGTGGCCGGTTGCCGGAGGTCTGGTTGAAGCGGGTGCCCCCGACTACTTCCTGGTGTTTGGCGCCCTGGCCCTGTTCGGCTGGGTGGGCATCGCTCGCCTTATCCGCTCCCAGGTTCTCTCCCTGCGGGAGAGCGACTACGTGTTGGCGGCGCGCGCATCGGGCGCCTCGGTGGGGCGTATTCTTGCCCGCCACCTGCTCCCCAACGTCGGCAACATCATCATCGTCAGCGTTACCTTCTCCCTGGGGGCGATGGCCGGGACGGAGATCCTGCTGAGCTGGCTGGGCATCGGCATCACCTATCCCCATCCCAGCTTTGGGGCGATGATTGCCGCCGGCAGCGATCTCAGCAGCCTGCGAGCTCATCCCCATCTCCTCCTGGTGCCGGCGGCGGTGGTGGCCCTGCTCCTGTTCGCCTTCAACCTCCTGGGCGACGCCCTGAACGACGTTCTGAGCCCACGGCGAGGCTGAGCCAAATGGCCGGGCTCATAGGAAGGCGGCATGCTATAATGCCGCTGCGGAGGTACACCCTCCAGGCCGGCCGTTGCCCTTGGCGGGCAGCGATGTCTCGAAAGGAGCCCTCACCGTGTTGAGTCGAGGTGCACTGTATCTGTTGATCGCCGCGTTTGCCGTGCTGGCGTCTCCTGCTGTCGCATCGCCGGTCGCCGCCGCCACGATACCGATCGTGGTCGATGATGACTCCTCCAACTGCGTTGACGGCAGCCCGCCTAATTACCCGACCATCACCCAGGCTCTCGCCGTAGCGCTGAATGACGACACGATCCGGGTGTGCGAGGGCGAGTACCAGGAGGACACGCTGACCATCAACGTTTCCCTGACGATTACGGGCCCCGGCGCCACCGAGGCGGACGATGGGGTGGCCACCGTTCACCACGGCACCGGCGGATCCAGCGCCATGGTCGATATCAGCGCTGACAACGTGACCTTCGAAGGTTTGGACCTGGACGCCACCCCGCCTCCAGGATGGTTCTTCCAGACGAGCGGCATTGTGGGCGATGGGAGCAACGTTACAATACAGCACAATGAGATCCGCAACGCCACATCGTCGGCGGTGTCAGCGGGCGGGGCGGCATTTCCCCACGATGTGAACATCTTCAGTAATAACGTCCACGACAATGGTGGGGGGATAGGCTGCATGTGCGATGATTCAGGCCTCTGGAGCAATACGGTCGACGGCGCTGGTAGTGTCGCTCTCGCACTTGAGGGTCACGGGGGCACGATCGGGGGGAACGTGGTGACTAACGGCACCGTGAGCGCCATCGGCAACGACCTGCTGGTGCAGAACAACCAGATATCGGCGGGCACCGCCAGTTCCACGCTGTACGTCTCCGGCAATCCGGTCACGGTCATAGATAATATCCTGAGCGACGCGGACTATTACGGGATCGATGCAGAGGTGCAGAGCGGCCTCAGCACCTCTGTCACCATCAGCCAAAACACCTTCGCCCAGATCAGGGTCCCCATCTACCTTTCCGACTGGGACCCGAGTGATGCCTTCGGGCTGACGGCGACCATCGGCGGCAGCCCCAGCGATGCGAATACGTTCGTCACCTGTGGAGGTGTCCTGGGTGACATGAACTATCTGGTGGAGATGGATGGCCCTACCGCTGACGTGAACGCCGAGTACAACAACTGGGACCTGTGCACGGCGGCCGAGATCGAGCAGGAGATCTACCACAAGGTGGA
>CAZXAF010000302.1:0-1906 GCA_964638905.1 uncultured Dehalococcoidia bacterium | reverse complement strand
CGGTCGGTGATAAGGGTCAGGCAGGGGTTGGGCAGCCTCATCAGGAACCGGCGGCCGGCCGGGCCACCCCCTCGATGGGGCTGCTGGCGGAGGCGTAGGCCTTCTTGGGGATGCGCCCCGCCAGGTAGGCCCGTCGGCCGGCCTCCACCCCCAGGCGGAAGGCCTCGGCCATCATGGCCGGGTTCGCCGCCTCGGCGATAGCCGTATTGACCAGCACGGCGTCCGCCCCGATCTCCATGGACAGCGAGGCCTCGGAGGGCACCCCCAGGCCAGCGTCCACCACCACCGGCACCTTGGCCTCCTCCACGATTATCTGGATCTCTTCCAGGGTGAAGATGCCGCGGCCAGAGCCGATGGGCGAGCCCAGCGGCATGACGGTGGCGCAGCCCACCTCCTCCAGCCGACGCGCCAGGATGGGGTCGGCGTGGATGTAGGGCAGGACGACGAAGCCCTCGCCGATCAGCACCTTGGCGGCCTCCAGCGTGCCCGCTGCGTCGGGAAGGAGGTACTTGGGGTCGGGGATCACCTCCAGCTTGATCCAGTCGGAGCCGGTGACCTCCCGCGCCAGGCGAGCCGTGAACAGGGCGTCCTCCACCGTCCGGCAACCGGCGGTATTGGGCAGGATGGTGTATTTGCTCCAGTCGATGAGGTCCAGGAGGGTCTTCTCCTTGGGGTTGTCCAGGTTCAGCCGGCGGATAGCCACCGTCACGATCTCGGTGCCCGAGGCCTCCAGGGCGGCCAGCATCTCCTCCGTGCTGCGGTACTTGCCGGTGCCCGCCATCAGGCGCGAGCGGAACTTCTTGCCAGCGATCTCTAGGTAGTCTTCCATGGCCACGGTTCTCCTTCCAGCCCAGCTCTTACTTGGCGTGCTTCTTGGCCAGCTCCTCCTGCTCGGCCTGCACCTGCCTCGCCGTCTCCTCCCCCAGGTGGCGGGCGATCTGCATTGCGCAGAACTTGGGCCCGCACATCGAGCAGAACTCCGCCCCCTTGAAGACCTCGGGGCTGAGGGTCTCGTCGTGCATGCTGCGGGCCGTCTCGGGGTCCAGCGCGAGCGCGAACTGCTTGTCCCAGTCGAACTCGTAGCGGGCCCGCGACAGCTCGTCGTCCCGGCGCCGCGCCCCCGGGTGGCCGCGGGCCACGTCGGCAGCATGGGCGGCGATCTTGTAGGTGACAACCCCCTCCCTGACGTCGTCCAGGTCGGGCAGGCCCAGGTGCTCCTTGGCCGTCACGTAGCAGAGGAAGCTGGCGCCGGCGTGACCGGCCACCGTGGCCCCAATGGCCGAGGTGATGTGGTCGTAGCCAGGGGCGATGTCTGTCACCAGGGGCCCCAGCACGTAGAAGGGCGCCTCATCGCAGATTTCCTGCTGGAGCTTGACGTTCATCTCGATCTGATCGAGGGGGATGTGGCCCGGCCCTTCCACCATCACCTGGCACTCCCTGGCGCGGGCGCGATGGGTCAGCTCCCCCAGCGTGCGCAGCTCGGCGAACTGGGCCTCGTCGCTGGCGTCGGCCAGGCAGCCCGGCCGCAGGCCATCGCCCAGGCTGAAGGCCACGTCGTAGCGGCGAAAGATGTCGCAGATGTCGTCGAAGCGCTCGTACAGGGGGTTCTGCTTGTGGTGATAGAGCATCCACTGGGCGAGGAGGGCGCCGCCGCGGCTGACGATGCCCGTCACCCGCTTGCTCACCAGGGGCATGTGCTCCAGGAGGACGCCGGCGTGGACGGTCATGAAGTCCACGCCCTGCTGAGCCTGAAGCTCGATCATCCCCAGCAGGTCCTCAGCGGTAAGGTCTTCAACCCGATCGACCGGGCTCATCGCCTCGTAGACGGGCACAGTGCCGATGGGCACAGTGCTCTCGTTGATGATCGCCACCCGGATGGCGCCGATGTCGCCGCCGGTGCTCAGGT
>CAZXAF010000301.1:0-1921 GCA_964638905.1 uncultured Dehalococcoidia bacterium | reverse complement strand
CGCTCCATGAACTCGGACATGTCCAGCTTGATCATGGCGTCTTCGCTGCCGAACATGAACTCGGAGAGCACCCGCGCCAGGTGGGTCTTGCCCACGCCCGTCGGGCCGAGGAACATGAACACGCCGATGGGCCGCTTGGGGTCCTTGAGGCCAGCACGCGCTCGCCGCACGGCCTTGGACACGACGTGGATGCCCTCGTCCTGGCCGACCACCCGCTCATGGAGTACGTCTTCCATCTGCAACAGCCGTTGCGACTCCTCGCTGGCGATGCGGGTCACGGGGATACCCGTCCACATGCTCACCACTTCGCAGATGTCCTCGTCGGTGACCACAGGCTTGGCCTCAGCTTGTTCGGTCCGCCAGCCGCGAGCCATGCTCTCGATCTTCTCCTGGAGGACGACTTCCTGCTCGCGGAGCTCAGCGGCGACCTCATATTGCTGGCCAGCGATAGCGGCCTCTTTTTCCTTTCGCAAGCTCTCCAGGCCGCGCACGGCCTCCTGAACGGAGGGCGGAGCGTAGGAGCGCCTGATGCGCACGCGGGAGGCCGCCTCATCTACCAGATCGATAGCCTTGTCAGGCAGAGCGCGGTCGGGCACATAGCGGGCTGCCAGCTCGCCGGCCGCCTTCACGCTCTCATCGCTGATGATCAGCCCGTGGTGTTCCTCGTAGCGCTCCTTGATCCCTCGCAGGATGTTAATGGTCTCCTCAACGGTGGGCTCTTCCACCACGATGGGCTGGAAGCGTCGCTCCAGGGCGGCGTCTTTCTCGATGTGCTTGCGGTAATCGTCCAGAGTAGTGGCACCAATGCACTGTAGCTCGCCGCGGGAAAGGGAAGGCTTGAGGATGTTGGCGGCATCCACCGCCCCCTCGGCTGCGCCAGCGCCCACCAGCATGTGCATCTCGTCGATGAACAGGATGCAGTTGCCGGCGCTCTTCAGCTCTTCGATGACCTTCTTCAGGCGCTCCTCGAACTCACCCCGATACTTGGTGCCGGCCACCAGGGAGCCTATGTCCAGTGTGACCAGGCGACGACCCTGAAGCATCTCAGGCACCTCGGACTTGGCGATGCGCTGAGCGAGGGCCTCGACTATGGCCGTCTTGCCCACGCCAGCCTCACCGATGAGCACCGGGTTGTTCTTGGTGCGGCGGGAGAGGATCTGAATCACGCGCTCTATCTCCCGCTCGCGGCCGATGACGGGGTCAAGCTTGCCCGCCCGGGCAGCGGCGGTGAGGTCCATGCCCAACTGGTCGACGGTAGGGGTACGGGTGACGGCGCGCCCGCCGGCCGCCGCCTGGGGCATGCTCTGGGAGAGAATGCGAACCACCTCGGCTCGCACCTTCTCCAGGCTCACGCCCAGGCTCTCCAGCACGCCAGCGGCAATGCCTTCGCCTTCGCGCACCAGGCCCAGCAGCAGGTGCTCTGTGCCGATGTAGTGGTGGCTGAGACGGCGCGCCTCGTCCACCGCCAGCTCGATAACCTTCTTCGCTCGGGGAGTAAGGCCGATCTCGCCGCTCACAGGGCGATCGCCGCGGCCAATAATGAACTCCACAGCAGACCGAACCTTGTTCAACTCCACGCCCAGATTGGCCAGTACCTTAGCGGCTACGCCCTCGCCCTCCCTGACCAAGCCTAGAAGCAAGTGCTCTGTGCCGATGTAGTTGTGGTTGAAGCGCAGAGCCTCCTCCTGGGCCAGGGTTAGAACACGGCGCGCTCGCTCGGTAAACTTGTCGAATCTATCTGCCATATCTCGGCTCCCTGTCTGCTAAGACAGGCTGGTCTGCCCTACTTTTTCCCCTTCGACTTTTTTTCCGGCATCATCTCATCTGAGGGAGCGCCCTCCGCTTCCTCGGGAGCCTCCTCGCTAGCCTCCGCCTCCTCGGGAGCTTCCTCACTGGCTTCGGCCTCCGCCTCCGCCTCCTC
>CAZXAF010000300.1:0-1928 GCA_964638905.1 uncultured Dehalococcoidia bacterium | reverse complement strand
GAAGCTGGAGCGGGCGACGGGACTCGAACCCGCGACAACCTGCTTGGGAAGCAGGTACTCTACCAACTGAGTTACACCCGCCCCGTAAGTCCGATCCTAGGCTTCCGCCGAGCCGTTGTCAACGGCGGCCGAGTCGTCGCCAATGCCGGCCACAGCCGCGAGCTCCCGCTGGCGCATCTCCAGCAGCACCAATCCCAGCCCCAACACTACCAGCCACAGCCCCACAAGGGTGAGGATCGTGTAGTTGCGCAGGGCCAGCCAGGCAACATCGTTCCCCAGGTCGAGGAGGCGGGCCAGCATATAGTCCCCCTGATCCTCGCTGGCGGTGCGAAAGGCGAAGCGAACGGCCACCGCCGCCACCAGCGAGGGCACCGCCGCCCCCAGAAGGGCGGCCGCCAGGGCCACCAGACGGCCCATCCCCCGGGCGGAAACGAAAACCAGTCCCGCCAGCGCGAAGGATAAGAAGCCCAGAACGACGGCGGCGATGCGCAGGGCCTGGTGATTGTCGTCGCTGAGTGCTCCCAGGCCGCGGTGCACCCCCCCCTCCGGCGATATGATATCGATGTTCTGCTCCGCCTCGGGGTCGGCCAGGGCCCACACCGACATACCCTCCTTGTAGATGGCCTCGGCGGCCTCGCTCAGCAGGAGCGCGCGCAGGTCGGCGGCGGAGATGGTGGCCGCCTCCTCGCGGGGCAGCTCCACCGCCAGCGGGAAGTGGGGGACGGTGACCGTATCCTCCTCGCTGGTCTGGGCTGCCTCCACCAGGTCGGCCTGGATGAGGGGCAGCAGGGCATCGATCTCCGTGAGGTCAGCGACCGCTCGGGAGAGGATGCGCTGGGCAGTGCCCGGCGAGCTGAGCTGCATCGCGTTGATCACCAGGAAGAAAGCAATAAGGGAGATGGCTAGCAGCATGCCAAAGAACCACAGGAGGGCGCCGCGCACAAGGGGCAGGGCGGAGACCAGCGCACGGACTGTCATCTCGGCTCCACCACCAGGGTATCGGCCAGCCGATCGTGGAATGCCCGCCGCTGGCCGTCGAAGGCGATCATCAGGAAGCCGACGAACAGGAGCACGGTCGAGAGCATGTAGCCTATCAGGCGCAGGATCGCTGTGCCCAGGCCCACGGGTCGGCCGTCGCTTCGCACCACCTTGATGTCCATCGCCATCTTGCCCACCGTCTGGCCCCGCCAGGCCAAGAGGACCACGAAGTACAGGGGAAGGAAGGCGAAGAAGTAAACCAGAAGGATGATGGCCGCCAGGTAGAAGGCCGAATCGGGCGGGTCAACCTCGCCGAAATCGCTGCGCAGCAAGATCTGAAGAAAAGCGACCACAAAGAACAACGCCAACACCGAAAAGAGCACTATCGCGTCGAGCACGAAAGCCACCAGCCGCGTCTCGAAGCTAGCGTAGCGCAGACCGACCTCCATGGGTACGTTGGCCACCTTCTGTTCGACCATCAACCAAGCCTGCATGCCGATCGACAGGATCAGCGGCGATTATAGCACGGCTGCCAGCAGACAGGCAGGCCCCTGGTATTTCAGCCTGGGTGAGAGATGGAGGGTCAGACGGCCTCTGGTCGCCCATCCTGAGCCTGTCGAAGGACGAGCGGCTTAAGAAGGGCGGTCGCTATGCTTCTCCCTCGAGCACCTTGAGCATCTCGCGGGCCAGTTGCATCCCCCGGCCGAGGCGTCCGGAGTAGTCGGCGTTCTGGCGGCAGAGCTGCTCGTTCTGGCGGCGAAGCGTGTCTACCTCCTGGCGCAGCTCTTCCGCCTCATCCGTCCAGCCCGTCCAGGGCATGCCCTCCACCGGCCAGGGGTTGGCCGCCAGGGCCTGCCAGCGGGCGTCGTCCATGTGCTCGTACGACCAGAAGCTGACGCCCTTGCTGCCGCGCTCGCCGGCGATCTGGACGAAGCGCTGTAGCTCCTCAG
>CAZXAF010000299.1:0-1930 GCA_964638905.1 uncultured Dehalococcoidia bacterium | reverse complement strand
TGCGCAGGATGCCGCTGCGGGCGATGGCGCTGTACATGTTGGCTAGCTGCAAAGGCGTAACCAGGAGATAGCCCTGGCCTATGCCCATGTTCACGCTGTCGCCGCTGTACCAGGGCTCACCCACCTGCTCCTGCTTCCAGTCCGGGCCCGGCGCCACTCCCTGGGCCTCGTTCAGGCCGTTCACTCCCGATGGCTTGCCGAAGCCGAAGGCGGCGGCGAACGAGGGCAGGATCTCCGGGTCGATCCCGTCGAGGGTGAGCGCCACCTCGTAGAAGACGGTGTTGCAGGAGGCCATCAGCCCCTGGCCGAGGGTCAGGAGGCCACGGTCCACCGCCTGCCAGTTGGGCATGGGGTAGTTTGGCCCCAGCCCGTACCACATCGGCGAGCAGGGCAGGGTGGAGGCGGCGGTGTAGCCGCCCTTCTCCAGGCCGGCGGCCATGGTCACCACCTTGAAGGTGGAGCCCGGCGCGGTGGTGGACAGGACGGCCCGATGCATGAAGGGCTCGCGCGGATCGGAGGCCAGCTGCTGGAAGGCCTCCACGCTAAGGCCACCGATGAAATCGTTAGGGTTGATGGTCGGGTGGCTGGCGATGGCCAGGATGCTATTGTCGATGGGGTCCATCACCACGATGCTCCCTGCCCGGTCGCCCAGGGCCGCCTCGGCCTCCCGCTGGACGTCGATGTCGATGGTCAGGTGGATGTCCTTGCCCGGCTTGGCCTCCTTCTTGGCCAACACATGGGAGATGGTTCCCTCGGGGGTGATGATGGCCAGCGTCCCGCCCCTCTGGCCGGCCAGCTCGTCCTGGAAGTAGGCCTCCAGGCCTGCCGCCCCCACCATGTCGCCGGCCCGATAGCCCTCGCCGGCCAGCTCCTCTAGCTGCTCCTCGCTCACCTCCATGAGATAGCCCAGGGTGTGGCCGGCCAGGCTGCCCTGAGGATAAGCCCGTTGGAGCTGCGGCCGGACGACCACGCCCTCTATCTGGTAGAAGGGCTGGATGACCTCGTCGGGCGTGCCGTAGGGCAGGGTCTTGAGGGGGATGAAGTAGTAGGAGGGAACGTCCGCCTCCACCTCCGCCCGTATCTTGTCCTCCGCCATCTCCAGCTTTTCGGCCAGCGTGGAGATGAACGCCTCCTTGTCTTTGATCAGCCCTGGCACCGCCCCCACCACGTGCACGCTGCCGTCCAGCGCCAGGGGGTTGCCATGGCGGTCGTAGATGGCGCCTCGCTGGGGCACGTCGGTGAAGAAGTGGACGAGCGAGGCGCCGGTCAGCTCGCGGAAGATGAGGGAGGGGCTCCAGAGTATACGCCAGCGTCCCTGGCTGCCCTGGGCCTCCTTCACCAGCTCCATCGTGTTCATCTGGGCGATGTCGCCGAAGAAGGCGGTGGAGATGGTGACCGAGAAGGGCAGCTCGCTGGCCTCGGGGTCGGGCGAGGGCTCGAATTCGTAGCTGATGCCGCTGATGGTGGCCTCCTCGGCGATGGCCTGGTAGCGATCGACGAAGTCCTGGCGGCTGATCTCGGCCTGGGCGGAGGAGGCCAGCAGGTCGTACATCTGGCTGTAGTTGCCTTCCTGCCAGAGGCCGAGGAATTCTTCCGCTACGTCGGATGCCGACGGCGGTGGCGTGGGAGATGGCGGCGTCTCTTCCTCTTGGGCGCAGGCGGTGAACGCCAGGGTCGCCAGCAAGACAAAGAGCGCTACAGAGACACCGACACGCACCCTACCACCCCCTTCCAGCAAGTGGCGGCTAGCTCACACGTCCGCGCTGGGGGAAGGCTGACCGTGGAGCTCCTTGCGCTGAATCCAGCGGCTCCCTTGAGGTGTGAGGAGGAGGACATCGATGGGGCCGCCCACGTTCTTGGGCCGCGCCTCGAAGCGCATGGTGTCGATGGTGGTGCGCACGGCGTAGATGGCGAAGTCGATGGCATCCTG
>CAZXAF010000298.1:0-1970 GCA_964638905.1 uncultured Dehalococcoidia bacterium | reverse complement strand
GACGCTAGACCGCCAGTGCTGCCGCGCTCGCTTCCTGCTGATCCCACAGGGAAAGCTGAACGGGATCCAGCTCGCGAACCGCCGTCGGGCGGTCCACCAGAACACGATCGCCCGAATATCGCCCATCCAGAAGCAGGAACTGCCGGGCGCGCCTGACTGCCACACCAAGGCGGGACAGCTCCTTCAGGCCGCGAAAGGTGCACTCGGCACGCAGAGCCAGGATGCGGCGAGCGCTCACCGGGCCGATGCCCGGCACTCGCAGCAGTTCCTCGTGGCTGGCCTGATTCACCTCCAGCGGGAAGCGCTCCGGATGAGCCAAGGCCCAAGCCGCCTTGGGGTCCACTTCCGTGGGCAGCGCACCCTCGTCATCGAAGGGCACCTCCGAGGCGCGAAAGCCGTAGAACCGCAGCAGCCAGTCGGCCTGATAGAGACGGTGCTGGCGCAGGGCAGAGGCTGGCGGCGCCAATTCCTCCTCGAACACCGGCTGGTAGCCGCTGTAGTAGACGCGACGCATCGCCAGCCGGTCGTAGAGCTGCTGAGAGGTTTGCAGGATCTCCCGGTCGCTCTCGCCAGCCGCGCCCACCACCATCTGGGTGATCTGGCCGGCCGACAGCAGGCGAGGATGGCGCTGCTGCAGGCGACGCACCTCCTCCATGGCAGGGATAATCGCCTCGTATCTCTTGCTGGGCGCTATGCGGGTGAGATAGCCGGGCGTGGCCGCTTCGATGTTCACCGAGACGCGATCGGCCAGGGCCACCGCCCGCTCGATGTAGTCGGCTGGCTGGCCGGGCATGATCTTCAAATGGATGTAGCCGGAGAAGCGCTGCCGCAGGCGCAGGATCTCCACCGTGGTCAGCATGCGCTCGGCGGTCTTGGCAGCGCCACCGGCGACGCCCGAGCTGAGGAAGAGGCCTCGCACCAGCCGACGCTCCCACATCTGCCTGAACGTCTTCGCCAGCTCCTCGGGCCCGAACGAAGTGCGGCGCACCTGCCGGTGACAGTTGATCGAGCAGTAGCGGCAGTCATTCTCGCAGACATTGGTCATCAGCACGCGCAGCAAGGGGACGCAACGGCCGCCGCCAGCCGCCGCGTAGAAGATTCCCGCGCCCCCCGCCGCCTGGAGCCCTTGAGGCAAGCGAGCAGCCCTGGAGGAGCTATCGGCATCGTAGAGGGCATCGTAGCCGCCCAGGATCTCCAGCTTATCTTCGCTCTCCATACCACTCAGCATAGGACATCAGAACAAAAGTTTCAAGCCCCTGTCGGCAGTCTCCCTACGACAGGCAGGGCCATTGCCCCTGGATTCGCGGCCCTCTATCATGGAGACAATCGCAGCCGAAAGGAGCACCATGAACCGAGAAGATGCTTGGGCCCTCCTCTGCGAATACACCCAGAACCCGGGCCTGCGTAAGCACGGCCTGGCGGTGGAGGCGGCAATGCGAGCCTACGCCCGCCGCTTCGGCGAGGACGAGGAGAAGTGGGCCATAGTCGGCCTCCTCCACGACTTCGACTACGAGATCCACCCTACCCTGGACAAACACCCCCAGGAAGGGGCCAGTATCCTGCGGGAGCGAGGCTACCCCGAGGACATCGTCTACGCCGTCCTCTCCCATGCCGAGCACCTGGGCCTGGAGCGCAAGACGCCAATGGACAAAGCCGTCTACGCCGTAGACGAGCTCACCGGCCTGATCACCGCCGTCGCCCTCGTCAAGCCGAGCAAGAGCCTGGGCGAAGTGGACGCCCGCTCCGTGCGCAAGAAGATGAAGGACAAGGCCTTCGCCCGCTCGGTGAACCGCGAGGATATCGTCAAAGGGGCGGAAATCCTGGGCATGGACCTCGACGAGCACATCGCCTTCGTCATCGAGGCGATGAAAGAAGTGGCCGACGAGCTGGGCCTGTAGAGCGCAAGCCTAGCGCCCTCTAGAAGAAGGAAGGCCGTGGTGATTTGCCACGGCCTTCAGCTTCTCCGCGAC
>CAZXAF010000297.1:0-1987 GCA_964638905.1 uncultured Dehalococcoidia bacterium | reverse complement strand
AGGGCATCGGCGATACCATTCGCGTCTCCCTGACCGCCGACCCCAAAGAAGAGATCCCGGTCGCCTACGACATCCTCAGCGCCTTGAACCTGCGCCAGCGCGGCCCGATCATCGTCTCCTGCCCCACCTGCGGCCGCATGGAGGCCGACATCATCTCCCTGGCCAACCAGGCGGAGGAGCACTTCCAAAAGCTGGGCAAGCCGATCACCGTGGCCGTCATGGGCTGCGTGGTCAACGGCCCCGGCGAGGCCAAGGAGGCCGACGTCGGCATCGCCGCCGGCAAGGGCAAGGGGGCCATCTTCCGCAACGGCGAGGTGGTGCGAGTGGTGGAGGAGAAGGACTACCTGTCCGCGCTGGTGGAGGAGGGGCAAAAGGTCATCGCCGAGAAATCGGCCGTCTCCTGACCGATGCCCATCGACCTGGACGTTATCTTCCTGGCTCTGCTGTTAACCATGTGGGCCATTCTTGGCTTTCTCCCCTGGCTGGCGCTCGCTGTGCGCCGTCACGGCCGAGGTGTGCTCGTGGCCCTGCCTCTGGCCGTCGCCGGCGGTGCTGTCGGCGGCGTCCTCGTGCCGGCGGCGGGAGCCAGGGACGAGACGGGCCTTCTGCTCAGCCTGGGCACCGCCGTCGTGGGCGGGCTGGCCCTGGCCCTGCTGGGCCTGCGGCTATCGGGCCGGCACACCAACCCCATGTGACCCAGTCCTGCCCGGTTTGTGAGGGGCTTTCGGGCCATCGCGCGGGTTGAAACCCGCGGCTTCCTTCAATCGGTAGACGGAGCTGCGGGATTCATCCCACAGGGCTGGCAAGTTCATCCACCAACGGTGAACCGGTTAATCAGTTGGTCACCTCTTGACCCTCACACATAGACCTGCCTATTCTGCTATAGACGCCATGCGCCTTTCTCACCACTTCGGTAGAACGTTGCGGCAGGTGCCCGCTGAGGCGGACACGGTCAGCCATCAGCTCCTCCTGCGGGCCGGCCTCGTCCAGCAGCTGGCGGCCGGCATCTACAGCTACCTGCCCCTCGGCTGGAAGGTCCTGCGCAAGGTCGAGCAGATCATCCGCGAGGAGATGGACGCCGCCGGCGGCCAGGAGCTGATGCTGCCCGCCCTTCACCCCATCGAGATCTGGGAGGCTTCCGGCCGCCTGCCCCTCTTCGGCGGGACCGTGTTCACCCTCAGCGACCGCCGCGACCGAGGGCTGGTGCTGGGCCCCACCCACGAGGAGATCATCGCCGACGTCTTCAAGCGCCACGTCCAGAGCTACCGCGACCTGCCCGTCCTGCTCTACCAGATCCAGGTCAAGTTCCGCGACGAGGCCCGCCCTCGCGGCGGCCTCATCCGCGTGCGCGAGTTCACCATGAAAGACCTCTACAGCTTCGACGTCGATGCAGAGGGGCTGGACGAGAGCTGCCGGAAGATGCTTCAAGCCTACAAGAACATCTTCGACCGCTGCGGCGTGCCCACCGTTGTGGTGGAAGCCGATTCGGGGGCCATCGGCGGCAAGGACTCCTGGGAGTTCATGTTCCTCTCCGATAGCGGCGAGGACCAGGCGGTCATCTGCCCCGCCTGCGACTACGCGGCCAACGCCGAGAGGGCGGAGTTCCGCAAGCCGGACGTCCCTCAGGAGGCACCCAAGCCGGTGGAGGAGGTCTCCACCCCCGGCATCAAGGCCATCGACGACCTGTGCGCCTTCCTGGGCATCGCCCCCTGGCAGACCCTCAAGGCCGTCTTCTACTCCGCCGACGGCCAGCCGGCCTTCGTGGCCATCCGCGGCGACATGGAGGTGAACGAGACCAAGGTGCGCAACGCCCTGGGCGCCGTCGACCTGCACCTCATGGACGACGTCGAGCTGGAGCAGGCCGGGCTGGTGGCCGGCTACGCCTCCCCTGTCGGGCTGAAGAACGTGAAGGTGGTGGCCGACGACGCCGTCCCCTCCTCGCCCAACCTGGTGGGCGGCGCCAACAAGCCCGATGCCCACCAGCGCA
>CAZXAF010000296.1:0-2004 GCA_964638905.1 uncultured Dehalococcoidia bacterium | reverse complement strand
GGTTGATGGCGTCGCGCAGGCTGCCGCTGGCGCTGCGAGCGATCTCCTGGAGGGCAACCTCCTCTATCTGGATACTCTCCTGACGGCAGATGTGCTCCAGGCGGGATACCACCGCTGCCAGCGGCAGGCGGTGGAAGTCGAACCGCTGACAGCGCGAGATGATGGTCGGCGGCACCTTGTGGGATTCGGTGGTGGCCAGGATGAAGATGATGTGAGGCGGCGGCTCCTCCAGCGTCTTGAGGAGGGCATTGTAGGCCTCGGCGGTGAGCATGTGCACCTCGTCCACCAGGTACACTTTGTAGCGACCAGCCATGGGCGCCAGGCCCACCCGATCGCGCAGCTTGCGGATCTCCTCGATGCCCCGATTGCTGGCGGCATCCATCTCCACCAGGTCCATGGCCCGCCCTTCGAGGTAGGACTTGCAGGAATCGCAGGTGTTGCAGGGCTCGCCGTCGGCTAGCTGGAGGCAGTTCGCCGCCTTGGCCAGAAGACGGCCCATGCTGGTCTTGCCTGTGCCACGAGGGCCACAGAAGAGATAGGCGTGGGCCACCCGGCCGCTGGACAGCGAGTTGCGCACCGTCTGGGTGATGGGGTCCTGGCCCACCAACTCAGAGAAAGACTGGGGACGCCACTTACGATAAAGGACTTCGCTGTTACTACTGCTGCTCAAGAAACCACCGCGAATCTCTAGCTATCGAGGCCATTATAGACTAGCGCCGAGCATTGTCAAAAGAAATTCCTTCTAGATCCAAGGCCCCTAAGATCTCTTCCTCCCTTCGGCGCATGGCCCGCTCGTCCTTTGCCTCCAGATGGTCGTAGCCCAGCAGGTGGAGGATGCCGTGCACCAGCAGATGGGCCACCTCGGCCTCCACGTTGTGGCCCTGCTCCTCGGCCTGCCGCAGCGCCGTCGGATAGGAGATGATCACCTCACCCAGAGGAGCGGCCTCACCCGGCGGCAGAGTGAAGGGCGTGTCGCCCTCCTCGCCAAGGTCGAAGGAGAGAACGTCCGTCGGCTCATCGAGGCCGCGATAGCGGCGGTTCAGCTCGCGGACGGTGTCTTCGTCGCTGATGACCACGCTCAGCTCGCCGGAGCCTACACCCTCGGCTGTCAGAACGCGGCGGGCGATTCGCCTCAGCCAGGGCACTCGCAGCGCCGAGCGGAAGGGCCGAGCGACCTGGACCTCTATGCGGTGAGCGGGACGGGAGGGCCGACGGGCAACCATGCTGGCATGCTAGCACCCGCTGGCTGGCGATTCAAGGAAGGCGAGCCCTTAGCTGCCGAACACCCTGGCCGCCGTCTCCGAGACCTCCAGCAGAGGGAAGGGAAGGATGCCGATGAACAGGACGCCGCCGCTGGCGATGGCCATCGCCAGACCGAGGGAGGGCCCGGCGGAGACGGGCTCCTCGCTGGGCGGAGCCTCCGCGTACATCTGGAGGACCACCCGCAGGTAGTAGTAGGCGGACACCACGCTGTTGAGCACACCCACGATGACCAGCCAGACCAGGTCGCTCTGGACGGCGGCGTTGAAGATGTACACCTTGGCCACGAAGCCCGCCGTCGGTGGGATGCCGGTCAGAGAGATTAGGCAAAGGGTAAGGCACAGCGCGAGGAGAGGCGCTCTGCGAAACATGCCCGCGTAGTCGCCTATATCGTCGCTGTTGATCCGGTTGGAGATGGCGATGACGGCGACGAACGCTCCCAGGTTGGTGAAGGCGTAGGCAGCCAGGAAGAAGATGACGCCGCTGCCTCCCAGACTGAGCCCGCCTCCGGCAGCGGAGATGGCCGCCAAGCCCACCAGCAGGTAGCCCGCCTGGGCGATGGAGCTGTACCCCAGCATTCGCTTGATGTTGCTCTGGCTGATAGCTACCAGATTGCCCACACTCATGGAGATGGCGGCGATGGCGGCAAACATGTTCGACCAGTCACCGCTGATCGAGCGGTCGCCCAAGGCCTCGAAGAAGATGCGCATCACCACCGCGAAGCCCGCCGCCTTGCTGCCCACC
>CAZXAF010000295.1:0-2006 GCA_964638905.1 uncultured Dehalococcoidia bacterium | reverse complement strand
TCCTCCGCCGATTCTGCCGTCACGCTGAACAGCGCTCCGTCCGTACGGCCCCAGACCTCCGGGAAGTACATCTCGTAGGCCTGAGCGGGCATGACCAGATACTGGCCGGCGGTGGTCGCCCTCAGGAAGTACACATACTCATGTACGCCGCTGGGCAGATAGGTAGCGAACAGGACCACCCGATTGTCCCGCATGTCCACGTGGCTGAAGAAGGAACGGTAGTACGGCCACCAACCGTAGCCATAGCCTCGCTGCTCATCCGTCAACTTGCGCTGCTCCTCCAGCATCATCTCGCGGATCTCGGAGCTGGTCGTCTTCAAGCTGGTATCGATCGGCTCCAGGCCGGCGGGCAGGTAGTCCTCCACGACTACGTAGTGGAGATCGGCGGGCGCCACGATTGTGAGCCGCACCTTGACCACGTCGCCCAGGGCCGCGCCGTCGATCTTGTCCTCGCCCTCCTCCGCCGGCAGGTACTCCCGCGATACGCCAACACCATAGTTGGCGGCCTCCACCTCCTCCGCAGGCGGGAAGTAGCGCAGATGCATGGTGTAGTAGAGGCGACCGTCGCTGTCGGCGGGCGCGCGAACCATGTCTACCTCGTTGTCCTCACCGATCAGAAGATCGCTCACGGAGACCACCAGCTTCTCCGATTCGCCCAGGTTGGACTCCTCTATCTTCTTTTCGGAGAGGACATCCCCGTTGACCCGTACCTGATAGGAGTAGTCGGCCTTCAGCTCGCCGCTGGCTTCCAGGTAGTCCGTCAGGGCGAGCAGGCTCATGGCCGTCTCCTGCGTCGTTTCCCAATGCCCATCGCGGCGGACGACCATCAGCCAGCGCACAGTGCTGTCCACCAAGGGATGGTCAGGCTTCACTCGCACCAGAGCGTCGAGGACGATGGCCGTGGAGCGGGTGGCCGTATTCATCGTACGGTAGTCTTCCTTTTCCTCCTGCCAGTGGGTGCCCGTGTTGCTGATGATGGCCGCGTTGGTCAGGTCGGAGATGAGCGTCTGGATCCTGTAGTTCGATGGGTCGTTGGTGAGGTTCAGGAGGGCCATGGCCGCGAACGCCTTGCCATAGTTGCTGAGCGTTTCAGGCCTCTCGGCAAGGGCGTTGGTCAACCCCAGGTCGCCCTCACCGGCTTCCGATAGAGCGAAGAGGACGAAGGCCCTGGTGTCCGGGTTCTGGGGGTCGAGGACATCGGTCGGCTCATTCAGATACTGGCCAAGGAAGCGCGCCGCCCGCTCGAGAACCCAGTCGTCCACGGCGAATTCTGCCTTCTGCGCCTCAGCCAGGCCGAACAGGACATAGGCGGTGATCTGCGGGTTGCTGGTATCGCCGAACCACCATCCCCAACCGCCGTCGCTGTTCTGGCCGCGGTAGATGCGCTGGATCGAGCGCGTGACCAGCCCGGGCAGCTCTTCCTCGAGGCCGAGGGCGTCCTCCAGCCCCAGTTCGTTGATCGCCCGATAGAGGACTAGCCGGGGCAGGAACCGGCTGATGGTCTGCTCCGTGCACTCGTAGGAATACTCCTCAACGTAGCTGCTACTGTAGCGCATGCTGGCAGCCAGAGTAGGGGAAAGCTCCAGCGTCAGCTCCCCCCGGTCGGGATCTACGTAGTCCGGAAGCCGGACGACCTCCCTCACGGAGTCGGTCACCTGACCGGCGTTGCCCACAACCTCCGGCGTGCCATAGGCGTACACCGGCAGCTGCAGCTCGACGGCGTCCGAGAGGCCGTCGGCCGCCTGGGCGCTGAAGGTGAGGGTGGCCAGGTCAGTCAGGAGCACGCTTGTTTGCCAGGTCACCTCCTGGGATTCACCGGCCGGAATGGACAGGCTGTGGACCACTGCGCCCTCGATAGTCAGGCCGCTAGCACTGAGGCTCACCGCCACCTCGCTCTCCTCGTCCGTGTAGTTGTGGACCACCGCCTCCAGGCGGGCCGTGTCGCCTGAAACGAAGAACCGAGGCGTGACCGGCCGGATGATCAGGTCTTTGGCCACCACGATTTC
>CAZXAF010000294.1:0-2017 GCA_964638905.1 uncultured Dehalococcoidia bacterium | reverse complement strand
ACGGTGGAGGTGGAGCGCAGCCTGCGGGTCCTGGACGGTGGCATCTTTGTCCTCGACGCGGTGGCCGGCGTTCAGCCCCAGTCGGAGACGGTATGGCACCAGGCCGATCGCTATCACGTCCCCCGCATATCCTTCGTCAACAAGATGGACCGGATGGGAGCCGACTTCTGGCGGACAGTGAAAATGATCCGCGACCGGCTGGTAGCGCGGCCGCTGCCCATCCAGATTCCCCTGGGCGCGGAGGAGAAGTACCTGGGGGTCATCGATCTGGTGAAAGAGGTGATCTGGGTCTTCCCCGTGGATAAAGATGAGAAGCCCGTAAAGGTTCCCCTGCCGGAGAGGTACGGCGAGGGTCGCAACGGCTGGCCCGAGGAGTTCCTGTCTGCCCTGGTGGAGGCGGACGCGCTGGCTGCCGGGGCAAGCGAGCTGATCATGGGCTCCCTGGAAGAAGCGAAGACGCGGCGAGAGGAGCTGGTGGAAGCGGTGGCTGAGCTGGACGACCAGCTTCTGATCAGTTACCTGGAAGGGCGGCACATACCAGCAACCGAGATGGACAAGGCCAT
Source organism: uncultured Dehalococcoidia bacterium (assembly GCA_964638905.1). Lineage (GTDB taxonomy): Bacteria > Chloroflexota > Dehalococcoidia > SM23-28-2 > SM23-28-2 > SM23-28-2. The sequence goes on along the minus strand of CAZXAF010000294.1, from coordinate 1,454 downwards.
CCGGCGGGCAACGCTGGCCAATGTGGTGACCCCCGTTCTCTGCGGCAGCGCCCTGCACAACAAGGGCATCCGGCCCCTGCTGGACGCGGTGATCGACTACCTGCCGGCGCCGGTGGACGTGCCGCCTATCGAGGGTGTGCATCCCAAGACGGGAGAGGCCATCCAGCGCCATGCTGCCGACGATGAGCCCTTCGCCGCTTTGGCCTTCAAGATCGTGGCCGACCCCTATGTGGGGCGGCTGGCTTATTTCCGGGTCTATTCCGGCAAGGTTAGCCAGGGCACGGCGGTCTACAACAGCAACCGCAGTCAGCGGGAGCGTGTCGGCCGGCTGCTGCGCATGCACGCCCAGCGTCGGGAGGACATTGAGGAGACGTATGCGGGAGCCATCGTAGCGGCCGTCGGCCTGAAGAACACATTCACCGGCGACACCCTCTGCGACAAGAGCCATCCTATCCTCCTGGAAGCCATCAAGTTCCCCGAGCCGGTCATCTCCGTATCCCTTGAGCCCAAAACGAAAGAAGACCAGGACCGCATGAGCGAAACGCTGGGGCGTCTATCGGAGGAGGACCCCACCTTCCGTACTCGCTATGACTCCGAGACCGGCCAGACCATTATCTCCGGCATGGGCGAGCTCCACCTGGAGATCGTTGTCGACCGCATGATGAGGGAGTACCAGGTACAAGCCAAGGTGGGCAAGCCGGAGGTGGCCTACAAGGAGACCATTACCTGTCCGGCCAAGGCCGAGGGGCGCTTCATTCGCCAGACGGGCGGCCATGGCCAGTACGGGGTAGTGGAGCTGGAAGTGTCTCCCCGCGAGAGGGGGACAGGCTTCCAGTTCGTGGACAAGATCATCGGCGGGGACATCCCGCGTGAATTCATCCCGGCGGTGGAGCGGGGGGTGAGGGAAGCCCTGGAGACAGGCGTTGTGGCCAACTACCCGGTGGTCGATGTGGAAGTGACCCTGGTGGACGGCGGCTATCATCCGGTGGACTCCTCCGAGCCCGCCTTCCGCATGGCCGGCTCGATGGCTGTGCGCCAAGCCCTGTCCCAGGCCAAGCCCACCCTGCTGGAGCCGATCATGGAGATGGAGGTGACCACGCCGGAGCAGTTCTTCGGCGACGTGCTCGGCGACATCAACGCTCGCCGTGGCCACGTGACCATGGTTGACCAGCGGGGCCATCTGCGCCTGATTCGCGCTTTGGTGCCGCTGGCCGAGACTTTCGGCTATGCCACCGAGCTGCGCTCCTTGACGCAAGGGCGCGCTACCTACACTATGGAGTTCGACCATTATGAGGAAGTGCCGCCCTCCGTGGCCGAGGCGCTGCTGGGGCGAGTGAGAGGATACGTGAGAAGGTAGGCTATGCCCAGACAAAGGATACGGATTCGCCTAAAGGCCTACGATCATCGCATCCTCGACCAGTCCGCTGCCCTCATCTGTGAGGCGGCGGAGAGGA
>CAZXAF010000293.1:0-2042 GCA_964638905.1 uncultured Dehalococcoidia bacterium | reverse complement strand
AGGCTGCCGCCCTCCTCGGTGTTGCGGGCAGCGCCAAAGAAGCGCTTGGAGGGATGAAGCGAGGCCGGGTCGATACCACCCGATAGAGTGCGACCGCTGGGAGGCACAGCCAGGTTGTAGGCGCGGGTGAGGCGAGTGATGCCGTCCAGCAGAACGACCACGTCCTTGCCGCACTCCACCAGCCGCTTGGCCCGCTCCAGGCCCATCTCCGCCACCCGCGTCTGTTCCTCCACGGCATCGTCGAAGGTGGCAGCCACCACCTCCGCCTCCTCCACCGTGCGCCGCCAGTCGGTCACCTCCTCCGGCCGCTCGCCGATGAGAAGGACCATCACATGGATATCCTCATAGTTGGTGATGGTCGCCTTGGCGATGCTCTTGAGGAGCATCGTCTTGCCCGCCTTCGGCGGCGAGACGATCATTCCCCGCTGGCCGTGACCGATGGGAGCCACCAGATTCACCAGGCGAGCCGACAGCGCCTTCGGATTCGTCTCCAGATTGATCAGCTTGTCGGGGAAGACAGGCGTGAGCGCCCCGAAGTGGGGCCGATTCCTGGCTATCTCCGGATCGATGCTATTGATGGCCTCTACTCGCAGCAGGCCGTAGTACTTCTCGCTGTCCTTGGGCGGCCGCACCTGCCCTGTGACGTAGTCGCCGGTCCTCAGGCCAAAGCGGCGGATCTGCGACTGCGAGACGTAGACATCACCAGCGCCCGGGCGGAGGCCGTCGCCCCGCAGAAAGCCGTATCCCTCATCCACGATCTCCAGGACGCCCCCCGCCAGCAGATTGCCCTGCTGCTCGGCACGGGCCTGAAGGATGCGAAAGACGAGGTCCTGCTTCCTGAGCGATGTGTGGCCGGTGACGCCCAGATCCTTGGCCACCTCCATCAGCTCTTCGCGGGTCTTAGCCTCCAGTTCGGCTAGGTTCATGGCGATCTCCTGCGCAGCTTAGGCTCGCGAATGTTGCTCGCACAATGGGGAAATGTCATTCTGTAGCAAAAGAGGCACTTTCAGTGTACTACAAGGCCTCCTGCAACGCAACTACCTGCACTCGTCCAATAGCCCATCAATCCAGGCCGATGAGCTTGTCCAGCCCCACTATCAGCTCCTGACGGTTCATCACCTCTTTGATCGCCAGGAGCACACCGGGCATGAAGGACTCGCGGCTGGTGGTATCGTGGCGAATGGTGAGGGTCTGCCCCAGGGTGCCCAGGATCACCTCTTGATGGGCGACCAGCCCCGGCAGCCGCACACTGTGGATGGTGATGCCGTCAAGAAGGCCGCCGCGCGTGCCCTCCAGCGTCTTCTTCGCCGTGGACGGATGCTCGAAGGAACGCCCGCGCACGGAGAGCATCGCCCGCGCCGTAGCCAGAGCCGTGCCGGAAGGGGCATCGGCCTTCTTCTCATGATGGAGCTCGATGATCTCCGCGTAGTCGAAGTGGCGGCCGGCCACCTTGGCCAGGTGGATCATGAGCACAGCGCCGATGGCAAAATTGGCGGCCAACACCGCCCCCAGTTGCCTTTGGCGGCACTCTCGCTCCAGCTCCGCCATGAACTCATCGGAAAGCCCGGTGGTGCCGCTGACGAAGCGCGCACCTGCGCCCAGAGCAGCGCGCGCTGCTATCGGCGTCCACTCAGCGTTGGTGAAGTCGACAACCACGTCCGGGCGCGTCCGAGCCAGCAGCGCAGTCGCGTCCGCACTCAAAGGCACCAAACCGGAGCTGTCGGGAAGGGAGAGGAATTCCTCTGAGGAAAACTTTTCCAGCACGCCCACGGGCTCCAGATTGGGGTCTCGGCAGACGGCCAGGAGAGCCTCCCGACCCATGTTGCCGGTGCCGCTGATCAGTACTCTGATAGCCACCTGGAATACCTCCTGATGGCAGGATGGAGGCCTGCCTTACTACCGCCTGCCCTGAAGAGGACGAGGCGGCGGAGGCGGGCCCGGCGGCTCGCGAGGCGGGCCCGGCGGCTCGCTTGGTCCTGGTCCCCGCCGGTCACTCCAGGGACGCCTCTCCGGCGGCCGGCTATCCCGCGTCCGGCTATCCC
>CAZXAF010000292.1:0-2054 GCA_964638905.1 uncultured Dehalococcoidia bacterium | reverse complement strand
CGGTGGCGTACTCGCTGCGGCCGATGACCTCGCCGACCACGCTGGGGATGAAGTGACGATAGGCGCCGCCGCCCAGGAAGCAGGACATGCTATCGACCGGCTGGTTGCGCCTGGCCAGGGCCGATAGCTCGCGCACTAGCTCTGGCTCGGAGAGAGCGGGCGGCAGGCCCAACTCGCCAGCACGGAATTCGGCCGGGATATCGGCAAACAAGTCCTCGACCGAGGCCACGCCGATGGCGGCCAGCATGGCCCGGCGGTCGGTCTCAGTGTTGGGGATGTAAGGAAGGGTCATGGCTCCTGAGCTTGCGCTATCAGCTCGTCGTACTGCTCGGCGGTGAGGAGGCTGTCCAGCTCGGCGGGGTCGGCCAGGCGCAGGCGCACCAGCCAGCCCTCCTCGTAGGGCGACTGGTTCACCAGCTCCGGCCTGTCATTGACCGCCTGGTTGACCTCCGTCACCTCGCCGCTGACGGGCGAGTAGAGGTCGGAGACGGCCTTCACCGACTCGATCTCGCCCAGCTTCTCGAGCTGCTTGACCTGCGTGCCGGAAGAGAGCAGGTCCACGTAGACAAGGTCGCCAAGCTGATCCTGAGCGTAGTCGGTGATGCCGACGGTGCCAAGGTCATCCTCGACGCGCACCCACTCGTGCTCCTTGGTGTAGCGGCGATCGGTAGGGCTAGGCATGGCTCCCCTCCTCTAGACTGATAAGCCCAAGATTAGCGTCGGGAGGAAAGCAAGTCAATGCGGGGTGACAACTATGCCGTCGCAGGCCGCTTGTAGAACGGCCGCTTGACCACCTGCGCCCGCAGGGGCCTGCCCCGCACGTCCACCTGAAGCTCAGTGCCGACGCTGGCCAGCTCCGAGGGCAGGTAGGCCATGCCGATGCTCACCCCCAGCGTCGGCGAGAAGCCGCCGCTGGTCAGCTCGCTCACCCGGCGGCCCGAATGAAGGATGGGGTGGCCCGCCCGCATGACGCCCCGCTCCTGGGCCTTCAGGCAGGCGAGTTGACGCTGGACGCCGGCCTCGCGGATGCGCAGGAGGGCCTCTCGGCCGATGAAATCGGCGCCATCGTCTAAGGTCACCACCCAGCCCAGGCCAGCCTCGAACGGGTTGGTGGTGGCATCGATGTCGTTGCCGTAGAGGGGGAGGGCCGCCTCCAGGCGCAGGCTGTCGCGCGCGCCCAGCCCGCAGGGCTGCACGCCGTGCTCGGCGAACCACTGCCAGAGGATGACGCCAGCGCCGGACGGCAGGATGATCTCGACGCCGTCCTCGCCCGTGTAGCCGGTGCGGGAGAAGAAGACGGTAACGCCCGCCAGGGACACCTCGGCGCCGCGCTGGCGGCCCAGGCCCTCGGCCAGAGATGGCACCAGGCGGGCCAGATAGCGTTGCGCATCAGGGCCTTGAAGGGCGACCATGACTGTTTCTGCCTGGCGATCCTCCACTGTAGCCTGCAGCGACGAGTGGAAATGCTGTTGGATCCAATCGCCGATCTTATCGGCGTTGGCGGAGTTGACCACCATCAGAAAGCGCTCGTCTGCCAGGCGGAAGACGAACACGTCGTCCAGAATGCCCCCATCCTCCTGGCAAACGAGGCCGTAGTGGCCTTTGCCCACCTCCAGCCCGGCGATGTCGTAGGTCACCAGGCCACGCAGGAACGAGGCGGCGTCGGGGCCGGTCACCTCCAGGCGGCCCATGTGGGAGACATCGAACAGGCCGACCCGCTGACGAACGGCGTGGTGCTCTTCGACGATGCCCCTGTACTGGACGGGCATCTCCCAGCCGGCGAAGGGGACCATGCGGCCACCCAGAGCGACGTGCTGTTCGTAGAGAGCGGTGCGACGGAGGGTGACAGGCTGGCCGCTGCTCATAACGCCTCCCACTTTCGTTTGCCGTCGACCAGCCTCAGGCGCCCGAGGCCCGGCGGCGGACAGTGCACACAGACCAACAGATCGTTCTCGGCTACCGCCCGCTCGAGGATACGCTTCTTCGTCTCCAGCGAGAGCAGGGGCAGCACATCGAAGGAAGATATCCAGGCCAGGCGCTCCAGCATCAGCGGA
>CAZXAF010000291.1:0-2060 GCA_964638905.1 uncultured Dehalococcoidia bacterium | reverse complement strand
GCCGTCGCGCTCCGACTGGAAGGCGATGCGGCTGCCGTCGGGAGACCAGTCGGGGACAGAGTCACCGGCGGCGCTGTCGGTGAGGCGGGTCTGGTCAGAGCCGTCGGCGTTCATCACGTACACCTCGAAGTCGCCGTCGCGGTCGGAGACGAAGGCGATCTTGGAGCCATCGGGCGACCAGTCGGGATATCCGTCCCACGCTGGGTTATTGGTGAGGTTGATCTCGCCGGAGCCGTCGGAATTTATCCCGTAGACCTCAAAGTTGCCGTCGCGGTCGGACTCAAGGATGATGCGGCTGCCGTCGGGAGACCAGTCGGGGAGGGTGTCCCCGGCCGGATTATCGGTGAGGCGCGTCTGGCCGGAGCCATCGGCGTTCATCACGTAGATATCGCCGTTGCCATCACGGTCGCTGAGGAAGGCGATGCGGCTGCCGTCCGGCGACCAGGCGGGGTCGGCATCGAGGCCCGGGCTGTTGGTGATGTCGGTCTGGTCGGAGCCGTCGGTGTTCATGAGGTATATCTCCCAGTTGCTCGCGCCGTAGCGGTCGCTAACGAAAGCGATCTTGGGGACAAGGGAAATCGGCTCCACAGTGCCATCCTCATCCTCACCACCACCATCACCACCACCACCATCACCACCGCCATCACCACCACCGCCGCAGGCGGCCAGAGATACCGTCAGGCAGGCGATGAGAAGAAAAGCTATCGCCACGTGCTCTATCTTCATTGTGATGCGTCCATCCTCGCTATCAGTGCCCGGCTCTCGGCAGCCCTATGGTACTCGAAGGCACGCGGGTGGACAAGGGCCGAGGCTGCCAGCCAGCGGCCTATCTGTTCCGAAGCACTCGGGTCCGCCCCCTAGGGCGACCAGGTGGGAGAGAAGTCGTCAGCAGGGTTGTTGGTGAGGTTAATCTGGCCAGAGCCATCGGCGTCCATCACGTAGATCTCAGCGTTGCCGTCGCGATTGGAGGTGAAGGCGATGCGGCTGCCGTCGGGAGACCAGGCGGGGAAGTCATCGTCGGCAGGGTTGTTGGTGAGGTTGGTCTGGTCGGAGCCGTCGGCGTTCATCACGTAGATCTCACCGTTGCCGTCGCGATTGGACAGGAAGGCGATGCGGCTGCCGTCGGGAGACCAGGCGGGGCTGGTGTCATCGAAATCGTTGATGGTGAGACGGGCCAAGTCAGAGCCGTCGGCTCCAATCATGTACACCTCAAGGGTGCCATCGCGATCGGTGGCAAAGGCGATGCGGCTGCCGTCCGGCGACCAGGCGGGCGAGCCGTCCCCAGCGGAACTGCTGGCCAGGAGGGTCTGGTCGGAGCCGTCGGCATTCATCACGTAGATCTCTTCGTTGCCATCCCGGCTGGAGCTGAAGGCGATGCGGCTGCCGTCCGGCGACCAGGTGGGCGAGCCGTCCAAGGCGGGATTGTCGGTGAGTCGAACAAGGCTGGAGTCATCGGTGTTCATCACGTAGATCTCCCAGTCGCCGTCGCGGGTGGAGCTGAAAGCGATGCGGCTGCCGTCCGGCGACCAGGCGAGCACGCCGTCCGAGGCGGGGTTGTCGGTGAGGCGCGCTTGGTCGGAGCCGTCGGTGCTCATGACGTAGATCTCGGAGTTGCCGTCGCGGTTGGAGGCGAAGGCGATCTTGTCCGTCGCGGGGATACCAACGATAGCAGTAGATGTCGGCGTGACGGTGGACTGCTCGGCCGTGGTGATTGGGCTTGGTTCCGCGCTAGGAGCGCCTCCCCCGTCGCCGCAGGCGGCAAGGACAGCCAGGCACATGCCAAAGAGAAAGGCCATCGCTACGCCCGCTGTCTTCATTGTGCCGCCTCCATGCTCGCTGTCCGTCTCCAACTCATGGTAGTCTCCATACTACTCGCAGGCCCAAGGGTGGACAAGAGCCCAGGCTACGGCCAGCGGCCTATCTGCTTCGGGGCACTAGGCCCTCGGGCCCGCCCGCTACGGCGTCCAGGCGGGAGCGATGTCCTCAGCAGGGTGGCTAGTGAGGTTAGTCTGACCCGAGCCGTCGGCGTTCATCACGTAGACCTCGTAGTTATCGTCGCG
>CAZXAF010000290.1:0-2067 GCA_964638905.1 uncultured Dehalococcoidia bacterium | reverse complement strand
TCGTTGAACCTCTCCGGCTGCTCCAGGTTGAGCAGATGGCCGGCGCCGCCGATGACCTCCTGCCGCGCGCCCGATATGTTGGCGGCCAGGATGTCGGCGATCAGGCGGAAGTCGGGCAGGTCCTCCTCGCCCGCCAGCACCAGCGTCGGCGCCCGGATCTCCGCCAGGCGGTCGATGACCTGCCACTGCGGCTGGGGGTACTCCGTCTCGTCCAGGTAGTCGCGCGCGGGGTACGCCAGCACCATGCTCTTCAGGAAGTCGAAGCGCTCGGCCACACGACGGGCGCCCTCGAACAGGGGGTGCGCCAGCCAGACGCGCTCCAGGCCCGCTCGCGGCCCCTCGCTGCGCACGGTCTGCACCAGGTCTTCGACGGCCTGGCTGAACTCCGGCGAGTAGGTGAAGCCGGGCACCGTGGAGTCGACGAGCACCAGGGAGGCGACCCGCTGGGGGTGATCGACGGCGAACTGGAGGGCGACGCCGCCGCCCATCGAGAGCCCTACCAGGTGGGCGGGCGCGACGATCTTCAGCCGATCGAGGAGGCCGCGCAGGTCGAGGGAGTAGTTCTGCCAGGTGTAGCCGGTGGCGGGGGCCTCGCTTTGGCCGTGGCCGCGCACGTCGTAGCGGACAACGCGATAGCCGGCGTCCACCAGCGGCGCGACCTGGCGGTCCCATATGCGCAGATCGAGGCTGTGGCCGTGGATGAGCACAACCGGCGGGCCCTGGCCGCTGTCCTCGTAGAAGGTGTCGATGCCGTTAGTGGATACGCGTGGCATGGTTTCAGGCGAGAGCAAGGCGATAGACATGCATTATCGTATCGCCGACGAGGATTTGCAACCCCTGGGCTGGCCCTAGCGGTCGATTATGTGATCGCGGACGGCCAGGGGCGGCCGCGGCGGCAGGCGCAGGCCTTCCTGGGGGTAGCCGAGGGCTACGAGGGCCTGCGGCTGGAAATCGGAGGGCAGTTCAAGGGCGCGGCAAACGGCTTCCGGGCAGAAGAGGGGCGCCGAGAGCCAGTAGCTGCCCAGGCCGCGGGCGTGCGCGGCAAGCATCAGGTTCTCGACGGCGGCGCCCACGCTCTGGACGAACATGGTGTCTTCCGCTCGCTGGCGGCGCTCGTCCGGCCAGGGGCGTCGGGCTTCGCCTGCGAAGCCGGCCAGGATGAGGACGGGGGCGGCAGCAAGGCGGGCCCGCGAGCGATCGAGGAGCCGGCGGATGCGCTCCTCAGCCACACTGTCGCGCTCCAGGTCCTGCCGCCAGCGCTCGCCCATGGCCTCCGACAGGCGCTCCCTGGCCTCGGCGGAGAGGATGACGAATCGCCAGGGACGGCTGTGGTGAGGCGCGGGCGCCAGGCAGGCGGTGGCGATCACCTCCTCGACCAGCGCTCGCTCCACCGGGCGGCTGTCCAACCGGCGCACGGAGCGGCGGCCGGCGAGGGCGGCGTCGACGGTCATCGGAGCGATGCCACCACCTCGCGGCTGCGGCTGCCGTTCGGCTGGGCGAGGACGGCTGCCAGGTCGGTCGGCCGGTCGATGTCCAGCGCCAGGGAGGGCAGCGATAGCACGCTGAGGGGCAGCCCGCGCGCTGTCGCCTCCCGCCGGTGGGCGGCCGAGCTGCGATGGCCGAAGCGGAAGGGGATGATCCCCGGCGGGCGGAGGGCGAGGGCGTTGGTGCCGCCGCTCTTCGAGGGGCAGAGGACGATCGATGGGGCGCCGTCGATGTGGTTAAGGATAGCCTCTACGTCGGCGGCGGTCGCCAGGGGCACGTCGACGGGGAGGACAAGGAGGCTGCCGATGCCCTGCGCACGCAGCTCTTCGGCGGCGAAGGTGAGGGCGGCGTTCAGGCCGCGCGGCTGGGGCGGCTCGCGGATGGGCTGGGCGCCCAGCCGGTGGGCGAAGGCGAGCACTTCGGCGTCGGGGCTGACCACGGCCGTGGCGGCGATGGCGGGCACGCCGGCCAGCAGTCGAAGGACGTCCTCCAGCATGGCCATGACCAACGCCTCGCGCTGGTCGTCGGACAGCACCGGCCGCAGGCGGCTCTTCGAGCGGCGCAGCGCTTTGACCGGCACCA
>CAZXAF010000289.1:0-2077 GCA_964638905.1 uncultured Dehalococcoidia bacterium | reverse complement strand
ACGAGTTCGGCGTGATCATGCCAGAAACCGATAGGCGTGGGGCTTTCGTGGTGGCCTCGCGCATCCGACGAACCCTGGAGGTTACCTCCGTCTACGAGCACAATGGGCAGTCTGTCAACCTGACCGTGGCGTTGGGTGTATCGGGCTTCCCCTGGGACGGCGAGGACGGCGACGAGTTGGTGCAGAAAGCGGATGCCGCCATGTACATCGTCAAGGCCGCTCGCCACGTCGGCGACAATATCGAAGGCCGCGTTCCCTCCGAGTCCGGACTGACCGGCTGACGCGCCTCAACCCACTAGGGCTCGATCGGCATGCCCACGCACTGGGCGCCGCTGTCAGTGATCAACACCAGCAGCAGGTCGTGCTTGTCAAGGGCCCCCATATCGGACGTGTCGGGCCTGTCTGGGATCCATCGCTCGAAAGGCTTGCTGTTGTCCACCCAGCGGTAGGCGATGGCGTAGCTCCCCTCGATGCAGGCCAGGGCCGTCTCCGGCTCAGTCCCTGAAGGGCCCGTCCAGACGATGCTGTGCCAGCCCGGTGGACTGAGGTCGAGGTCGCGGACGGGAGGCCTCGGCGGTAGGGCTGGGCTGGGAGGTGGGGTTTCCGTGAGTCGACTCAGGGGAGTCTGTGACACGTATCCCAGACAGTCCGCGTCCCTGGCGGTGGCGTAGGCTGCCTGCACGTTGGACTGCTCGAGGGCGTAGTCGATGCAGAATATCGGCAGCCCTGGCTCAAGGTATAGGTCGAACAGCTCCAGTAGGTACTCCTGATCGTCCGGCGATGTGGGGATGTCGCCGGACTGGGGGTCTCCCCACTCGCTGTCTGCTTCGCCGCGGAAGGAGAGGTCCTCCTGGCCCAACCCATCGATGATCCCCAAGTACTCGGGGACATCTTGGGCCAGTTGGGCGCCGTTCTGGGGGATGACCAGGAAGCTCTCCGACCGGGCGCGTCCGTACTGGGCGATCTCCCGCACGAAGGCCACCATCTCCTGCGCGGGGTCGATCCCCAGACTCTCGGCGGCGGCGACCACCGCCTCGTCCTCGTAGGCCTCGATCCAGTCGAGATAGACGCCGTCAAAGCCGTCCTCCAGCACCATGTTGAGCAGGGAATCCTCATCGTGAATCACTGTGTCTTTCCAGCGCTCATCCCAGAAGGCCACCGGATAGTCGCCGGACCAGCCAGCGGGGTCGACGGTGATCAGAAAGTCGGGCTCGCCGGGCTCCTCGGCGGTCGGCGCTATCCAGCCATCGCCCCAGTATGAGCGATAGTCCTCGGCCTCGCCGATGTCCAGGTAGGCGAGCACCAGCTTGCCTTCGGCGTGCAGGCGGGAGACCATTGCCGCCGTGTCGAACTCCTCGGACCCCTTTACGGAGCGGACCGGCTCCACGACGATCAGGTCGTACTCGGAGCCGGCGAGGGCATCGACTGCTCCTTCCTCCTCAATCTCCTGGATCTGATAGGCCCAGGACCTGACCTGGCGGAGGTTCAGTCGGCGCGCCTCCTGCGGAGAGTGCAGGGGCATTCCTTGGCAGCGTGCGCCGTCGGCAGTGGTCAGCACCAGCAGCGATTCGTACTTGTCCACAGCGCCCATGGTGGAGAGGTCCGTTCGGCCGGGCACGTAGCGGTCGTACGGCTGGTTTGGCCTGAGGCGATAGGCGATGGCATAGTCATCGTCGATGCAATTCAGGGCCGTCGCCGGATCGGTGCCCGAGGGGCCCGTCCAGACGAAGTTGTGCCAGCCCGACGACCCAAGGTCGAAGCTGCGGGTAGTCTCGGGCGGCGGATAGACCGAGCCCAGGGCCTCTGGCAGCGTTGCCGCTAGAGCCAGAACCAGGGCGACACTAATGGCTGTCGCTGGCAGCCGGCCTTTCATCGCTGGTCTTCTCCCTCCTCATGGGCGGCGGGAATCATAGCACCGAGCGGCGGTTGGCTCAAGAGGCGCCGCGGGACTGGCTCGCCGTTGGTTGGTGAACTCACCGACCCTGCGGGATTCATCCCGCAGCACCAAATCTCGATTCAAGGAAGCCGCGGGTTTCTCCGCCAGAGGCGGAGTCCGCAAGGCGGACAACCCGCGGGA
>CAZXAF010000288.1:0-2078 GCA_964638905.1 uncultured Dehalococcoidia bacterium | reverse complement strand
CTGCGGGTTTCAACCCGCAGAGTTCAATTAATAGGGCAACGACAGGTAGCGCCCGAAGAAGGCCCCCACCCGCTGGACGTACTCCTGAGGGTGATCGAGGCGGGCCATGGCGTGGCCGCTGCCCGCTGCCAGCCACAGCTCCTTGGGCTCGCCGGCTGCGTCGAACAGGCGCTGGGGATGATCAGAGGGCAGGTAGTCGTCCAGCTCGCCGTAGATGAGCAGCAGCGGCCGAGGCGCAAAGCAGCCCACGTAGTCGACCGCCCTTACCGCCGCCAGCTTCCCCCGCGAGATCCGCTCCCCTATCCTGATGCTCACCCATCCCAGGCGCGCCAGGCAGGGCAGGCGCAGATAGTCGGCCAGCTTCTTCCCGATTGCGCTCTCCAGATCGGCATAGGCCGAATCGGCCACCATCGCCCTGATGTGAGGGCACTCCGCTGCGGCCGTGATCGCCGCCACTGCCCCCATGGAGATGCCCAGCACGCCGATGGGCAGATCGCCGAGGCGAGCGCGCAGGTAGTCCACCGCCCCCAGCACGTCGAGGACCTCTCGATAGCCCAGGGTGGTGAAGCGACCGCCGCTGAGACCGCAGGCCCGGAAGTCGATTGTCAGTACCTGATAGCCCATACGGTTGAGCTCGCAGGCGAGCCCAAAGGGCTCGGCCACGCTCTTGAAATAGCCGTGGCAGAGGACAAGGGCGGGATATCCGACTCGGCCGGCTATGTACAGACCGTGCAGGCGCGTGCCGTCGCGACTGGGGAAGTAGACGTCCTCGGCGGAGACGTCGGCAGGGATGGGCTCCTCCAGCAGAAGGCGAAACGGCTTCACCCACAGGTAGCCCACCGCGACCAGGAGGGCACTCAAAGAAGCCAGCACCAGGGGGATGACTTTGAGAGTCGTGTGGAGCCAGTGACTGCCGGCGACAGGCGCGCTATCGGCTTGGGCCATGGGCTAGGAGCCCCGGCTTACCTCCAGGGTCACCACCTGGGCGGGGTCGATCTCGCTGCCGGGCTCGATGCTCTGGCGGACGACGTAGCCGGCGGGCATGTCACCGCTGCCCACCTGCACCACCAGATAGCTCAGGCCCAGGTCGCGCAGGGTGGCTGCAGCCTCAGCCAGGGGCTGTGCCCGCAGGTCGGGCATGGATCCGGGCGGGATCTCGACCACGATCTCGGGCGAGGGCGACGGCGTCCCGGTCACTGCTGCGGCTGTGACAGACGCTTCCTCCCCCGGCAGCACAGGCGTCTGCTCCGCTGGCAGCACAGCCATCCCCTCCCCTGGCAGCACGGTCGCCTCCTCCGTTGGCAGCGCGGCGGCGGTCTCGGGGGTGGCGGTCTGTAAGCCGAACAGGGCGTGATTGCTCTCCCCTTGTCCGCCCATGCCATAAAGCAGAATGACGACGATAACGAGCACACCAACGACGGCGCCTGCCAGCAGGCCGCTGCTGGGCCAGGTCCGAGGCGTCTTCACCTTCGGCCAGGGCTGAAGGACAGGCTCCTCTACGTAGCCTACGGGGAAAAGGGGCAGGAGGCCAGCGGGTTCGAGGCCCAGGTAGCGGGCATATGTGCGCAGAAAGCCGCGCGCGTAGACCGGCGCTGGCAGGAGACCGAAGTTCTCGTTCTCCAGCGCTTCCAGATAGCGGCGCGAGATACGAATATCCCGCTCCACCTCTTCCAGCGTCAGCCCCCGGGCTTGACGCGCACGCTGGAGCATCTCGCCCAGAGGGGTTATTAGTGGCTCAGGGCACACGAGCGACTATAAATGGACTAATAGGCAACGTCAAGACCCGCCCACATTGGCTGCGAAAGGAATTTTGTATAAGCTCAGGGCCTTCGCTCCACGGCCAATGTGATTTTCTGTCCGCTGATCTTCTGCTCCTCCACGTGAGCGCCGGCCGGCGGCGGCCCGGCCACCAGCTCGCGCGATAGCGTCTCCTGCCGCACATAGCCGCCGTGCGTCTCCATGATGCGGCAGAGCTCCTCGCTTCCCTGATAGTAGGTGACTATGTAGTCGGCGATGTCGAAGCCGGCGTTCTTGCGCATCGTCTGGAGGCGGTGCACCAGCTCGCGGGCGAGGCCCTC